>MWMI01000001.1 GCA_003568775.1 Candidatus Nanoclepta minutus
ATTGTAAATAATATTGATAGAAAGATCTTTGGAGTTAAATTCAGTCCAAACCTCCTTATATATGTTTTAATAATGTAATAAAAATTAGGAAATTTTTCAAGAATAATATCTGATATATCACCAAAAATTCTATTAGATAAAGCTATGAAAATCCTAGGTATATCTATCTCCAATTTCTTCTCTTCTTTTCTCATCCTTTTTAGAATTTTCTTATTCAGCAAAATAACATCTTCTTTCTTTTTTTCTTTTTTTGATTTTTCAATAAAAGGCAATATCCTTTTATCTAACTCTATCTCTTCTGCTTTTTCCAATTCCTTCTCTATTTCTAATATCTTTCTCTCGTATTTTGGAGAATATAAATAGGATCCTACTTCACTTATTACCTTTCTTATTGTCCTTATTGGACTCTCCTCCTTCTTCTTAGAAACCTTTCCCTCACTTTTATATAAATCTTCAACTATTAGCCCTATAGCCTCCTTCATCCTTCCTAAGGTAACTAAAATATCCGATTCTAGATCTAATATTCTTTTATTAATTTTATTGATCTCTTCAATATAGATATTCCTATCTATCCTGTTTTTTATGTAAGAAAGCTCCAAAGTTCTTCTTAAATTTTTATAATCGTAAAGCTCCTTATTCAATCTTTTTAGATTATTAAGCATTTCGAATAAATCCTTGAACTTCTTATTTATATACTCCTTCTTTTCCTGAGAAGTTTTCACCATATATTTTTATTTTAAATATCTTAGAATTATATAAAACTAATAATATGATGATTAAACTAAACGTTAAACCAGATATATCATCTATTGATATTCCGGAAAGAATAGAAGAAACAAACATAATATACCCCCTAATAGAGCCTTTTGCGTATGCAAAAATATACTATGAACCAAAAAAATCTTCAATATACTATAAAGTTCTAGAACCCTCACTTTCGGATTCAGAAAAAAAGCTCTTGAGGGTACTTGAAGAAGGTATAAAGGAACTCTTATTCGTAAAACTTTCTGAAATTGAAGATTATAGAAAAGTTATAGGTTACTTGGAAAGACTTTATAATACTCTACTAAAAGAGCTATCTATAAAACTATCGAGAAAATCGTATGAAAAGATCTTCTACTATATATTTAGGGATATTTATGGATATGGAAAGATAGAGCCATTGATGAGGGATCCCTTCATCGAAGATATCAGCTGTACTGGAGTAGGAGCTCCAATATATGTTATTCACAGATATTTTGGAAATCTAGAAACGAATATTACATATGAAAGTGAGGATGAAATACTGAACACAATAGAAAAATTTGCATTAAGATCAAAGAAATATATTTCATATTCAGAACCTCTATTGGACGCTACCTTACCGGATGGATCAAGAGTTAACGCAACCTATTCAAGGGAAATTACTACTAGAGGTCCAACTTTTACAATAAGAAAATTTAAAGAAAATCCCTGGACGCCTATAGATCTCATAAGATTAGGAACATCTTCCCCAGAGATCCTAGCATTTTTATGGATGGCAATTGAATATAAAAGAAATATAATAATAATTGGAGGTACTTCATCCGGAAAAACTACCTTTCTAAATGCTATTTCTATGTTTATACCACCAAACTCTAAGATAGTTTCTATAGAAGATACTAGGGAGATAAAACTATACCATAAGAACTGGATACCTGCAACTGTAAAATATTCTAGCGATAAAAGTAAGGAAATTGATATGTTCATCTTATTAAAGGAAGCTATGAGACAGAACCCGGATTATTTAATAGTTGGGGAAGTTAGAGGTATAGAAGCTTACGTTATGTTCCAAGCTATGGCATCCGGACATGCTGCCCTATCTACCATGCATGCAGAATCACCAGAATCTCTAATATATAGGCTAACTACTCCCCCAATCAATCTATCAAAGAGTTTGGTAAAACTACTGGATGTTTCAGTTACAATGGCACATTATGTAAGTATTGGAAAAAATAAGAGGATAGTTAAAAGAGTTGATGAAATAATAGACGAATCTAAGTATAATCCCATCTTCTTTTGGGATCCATCAGAGAATATTTTTAAGACTTCTAATGTATCCTATGTCTTCTCTAAGATACAAAATGAATATGGGGTTCCTTACGATAGATTAATTAAAGAATTTGATGTAAGGAGAAAATTATTAACGATATTATCTTATTACAAAATATCACCTGAAACTTTCTCTAAAATTATCAGCTTGTACTACTTAAGAAAAGACTATATACTTTCCTATTTTGGAATTTCTTAAAAATAAATTAATCTGGGGTTAGGGGTTATATAACCCACGGGCTATTGGGAATGGTCGGCTGAACTCCTCGGAATCCCTCGGAGCTTACACCGCCATCCCATCAACGGGGTCTTCTACCCCTGCCCTTAAAGGCCGCCTCTTTTTGGGGTGGGGTTCGCCCTTAGATGCTTTCAGGGCTTACCCCTTACGGCGTAGCTACCGGGCACCCCCTCGTCGGAGGACCCGTCCACCAGTGGCCGCGACCCGCCGTTCCTTTCGTACTAGGCGGGCCTTCCCCTCAGGCGGCCAGCACTCCCGACAGTTAGAGACCGAACTGCCTCGCGGCGTTCTGAACCCATCTCACGACCCCTTTTAATGGGTGAGCACCCCCACCCTTGGTGGCAGCTGCACCACCAGGATAGGGGGAGACGACGTCGAGGTCGCGAACCGCGGGGTCGATGGGGGCTCTCGCCCGCGACTGCGCTGTTACCCCCGGAGTAGCTTTTCCACCAGCCCGTACCCCCACCAATGGGAGTACGGGGTTCTCTAGGCCCGGGTTTCCCCTCTGCGCCCCTTGATGTTCAGGGCGCAGTCAGGCCGGCTTTTGGCCTTGTCCTCTACGGCGGAGTTCTGACCCGCCTGAGCCGACCTTTTGGATCCCGCCGATATCCTTTCGGCGGGGTGCCGCCCCAGCCAAACCGCCCACCTACCGCTGTCCCCTTTCGGGTTAGCCTCTAGAGATCTGGAGGCAGGTGTTTCAGGATCGCATCTTCCTGACCTAGCGGCCAGGATTCATCGCTCCCTGCTACTCTACACACCAGATCTCTAAAGGCAACAGCAGGCTGCGGTTAAGCTTCACGGGGTCTTTTCTACCCATCGGGAGTCCCTGGCCTTCTCACCAGGATGGCGTGTTCAGGGGGTCCCGGCCGGGGACAGTGGCGGGCTCGTTACGCCGTTCGCAAAGCCGGCATTTAACCGGCAAGGCATTACGCTACCTTAAGAGGGTCAGAGTTACCCCCGCCGTTTACCGGCCCTTAGCCCCCTTGAACGGGGGGTTCAGGTACCGGCACTGGGCAGGCGTCGCCCCCTGTAAAAACCCTTTCGGGCTTTCAGGGAGCTATGTTTTTGATAAACAGTCGGCCCGCCCTTGTAACTGCGACCTGCGGTAGCAGGATTGACCCACTACCGCAGGCACCCCTTCTTCCAAAGTTACGAGGCCAATTTGCCGAGTTCCCTCGGCCAGGTTACCCCCACGGCCTTAGGCTTTTCACCCAGGGGACCTGTAACGGAGTGCGGTACGGTCGCCCAGGATCGCTCTCCTTTCCCTTTTCAAAGCCGCTGGACCTCGGCGGAAGATCAGGGTTTAAGCCGGTTCTCGCCATTACGGCACTTCCCGGCCCTATCCCCCTTCGCGCAGGTAACTGGAACTTACTCCAGCCCTGCGTCCGCCTAGTCCAACGGGTCGGGAAAGGAGCTTGCGTTGCCGCATCTACCTGGGCGGTGGGGGAATATTAACCCCCTTCCCTTTCCCTATCTCCCTCTCGGGAGATAGGTTAGGACCGACTAACCCCTGGCTGATCTTCATTGCCAGGGAAACCTTTCCCCCTTCGGCCAACGGGATTCTCACCCGTCTGATTCCTACTACCGCGGGGATCCTCATTCCGAGCGGCTCCAGAGCCCCTTTCGGAGCTCCTTCTAGGCCACCCGGACGCCCGCCTACCTCATACGGACCAACGGTCCGTAGACCTGAGTCTCGGCGGCCGGTTTAGACCCGTCCGTCTGCGGGACCTGCCTCCTCGCCGGGTGAGCTGTTACGCACTCCTTAGATGATGGCTGCTTCTAAGCCTACATCCCCGGTGTCTTAGGAGGCAGATACCCTTCGACATCACTTAACCGGCACTTTGGGGCCTTAACTCAGGTCTCGGTTGTTCCCGTCTCGGATATGCGGCTTTCCCGCATACCCCGTCTCTCGGGATCTACGGATCCATCGGCTTCGGAGTTGGACCCTGTGAGGTAACCCCCACAGGATCCGTAGCTCTACACCGATGGAATCCTAACCCGAGGCTTGACTGGGGCCAATTTCGGCGGGGACCGGCTATTACCGGGCCCGATTGGCTTTTCACCCCTACCCCGAGATCATGGGAGGGATATATCCCATCCCTTCGGGCTTCCACGGGTATAAAACCCGCTTCGCCCTATCCCGGGGTAGATCGCCCGGTTTCCGGTCGTACCCGAGTGACTAACCGCTCTTTCAAACGGGCCCCCTCGGAGACCCTGCGGGGACTCGGTTTCCCTGCGGCTTCGGAGTTAGACTCCTTAGCCTCGCCACTCGGGTACACTCCCCCGCACGTTCTTCCAAACGTACGGTAGGACGGGATAATCCTGGAGTTGTACTCACCCGTTGCCGGGGCTTTCCAACTCCAGGACCTAACCCGCCCTACCAGACTATCCCCGTCCGGTTTCAGGATCTTTTCACTCCCTATCATAGGTTCTTTTCACCTTCCGGTCGCCCTACTAGTACGCTATCGGACTTGGGGAGTATTTAGCCTTGGAGGTTGGTTACCCCCAACTTCCCGACGGAAATCCAACCGCCGGTACTCCGGGAATTAGGAGATCCCAGGTCAAAGCTTCCTACGGGGCTGTCACCCTCTATGGCCCCGGACTTCCACCGGAGTTCGGAAGCTTTAACCTGGGATAGCCCTAACCCCTTAACCCCACATCTCCCTTAGGTTTCCCCAAGGGATTCAGTTTAGGCTATCCCCCTTTCGGTCGCCCCTACTGAGGGGATCTCAATTTGATTTCTTTTCCTGCGGGTACTGGGATGCTTCGCTTCCCCGCGTTCCCCTCCCTTACGGGATGCCTGGGTTTTAGCCCAGGCGGGAGTTCCCATTCGGGGATCCGTAGATCAACGGTTGCTTGCACCTCCCTACGGCATATGGCCGCTTGCCGCCCCCTTCTTCGGCTCCCAAGCCCAGGCATCCACCGGACGGGTTACTGGGTTATATAACCCCTTCATCCCCCTCATCTTTTATCAGGAATCTCTCCCTTACCAGCTGTAAGGGAGATCATGACCTAATATAGATATAAATTATAGAGGTCTTATAAATTTTTTATAACTTATTAATGTTCTTTCCTCCCGATAAATAAAGTAAGAGCGGTGGCCGTAAGCCGTTTTTAGTATATATTCTTCTGATCGGCAAACCTTTTACCCTTGAGACCCCATTCTCATGATACCAGGATCTCTCCAGGGTTGCCCCAAGTTACCTCGGGACATAGCCCCTTCATCCTCATCGATTCCTGGTTCTCTATTTCTTGTGGGGTTGCTAGGGATTTCTCCCTCCGACTTTCGTCGGCCCCTACGGTAAACGGTCTTTCCAACGGCCACCTATATTTATTAAATTTCAATTAAATATTTAAATTATGGCTGCCAGAAAAGAGGAAGTAGCACCTGTAAGAAGCTTTGCTGGAATATTTAGGTTTGGTAGAGAACAGTCTAAAATATCAATAGATAAAAATACATTAATAATCATTTCCGTAGGTTTTTCAATTGCTATACTGGCCCTTCATCTTATATTTAAATATCTGATTTGAAAATGAAAGGAGAAGATTATGAAGATCTACTTAGAAATGTATTACATATTTATAACGTATCCCTAAAGAATAATAAAGGATTAGAAACAGTAAAGCATCTGATAAAATCTATTTGTGATCTTTACGATTCGATCATATTAGGTTACCTAAATCAATTAAAAGAAAAAAACATGATAAAAGATATACCATCGGTCCCACTAAAGAGGTTAGAGGAGTTTGAAAAGAATATTCCAGATGATACTATAAGAAAGTTTATAGATGAATATAAGATACTAAGAAAATGTCTAAACTCTGAAATATATATAAAAGATGAATATAGGAAATCTATGAAAGTAGTTTGCAAGATATTAAACGAAGAAATAGTATTAACCCAAAAAAGGTTAAAAGAAATAGTAGAATCGGCCAAAGAATTTACAAATATAATGTTAAAACACATTGGCTGAAGTATATTCAATAATATCTGGAAAAGGCGGTGTTGGAAAAACTTTTTTCTCTATAAATCTAGCAACATCTCTTTCAGAGCTAAAAAGGAAGGTTTTACTTGTTGATGCAAATATAACATCCCCAAATATTAGTATCATTCTAAAAATAAAGAACTTCGAAAAAACCTTACATGATTTCCTAAAATTCAAAGCAAATATAGATGAAATAATAGTTAAAACACCTTTTGGGTTTGATCTAATTCCAGGAAGCATAAAAATAGAAGATCTAATAGATATAAACCTTGATAGGTTAGATTTAATATCGAAATTAAGAAAAAACTATGATTATATTATTTTAGATTCCTCTGCAGGATTGGGGAGAGAGACCTATTCTACGATAAAGATATCTGATGAAACAATAGTAATTACTAATCCTGAAAAGCCTTCCCTAATGGATGCAATTAGAGCAATTAGGACATCCGAAATATTAGGAATTCCAGTTAAAGGAGTTGTAATAAATAGATATAAGGAAGATATAAACCTATCGAAAGTTGAAATAATTTTAGGAAAAAGCATATTAGGTACCATAAGGGAAGATGAAAACGTTAGGGAAAGCTTTAACCTAGGGATCCCACTAATAAGCTATCTACCAGAATCTCCAGCATCAGTTGATATTTTAAATATAGCAAGGAAGATTGCAAAAGTTGAAGAAGTTGAGGAAGAAAAACGTCCTGGTATTTTAGAAAGAATATTAAAGGTTCTTGGATGGAGATAGACTTAGAAATTGATAAAGTAATAGAAGAAATTAGGAGAAAAAATCCAAAAAAGATATTGTTACAATTTCCGGATGGCTTAAAGCCCTATTCTAAAATTATATACGATAGATTGAAGAAAGAATTTCCAGATATAGAAATATTCATATGGTTGGGAGAAACCTTTGGAGGATGCGATATACCGATTTGGTTGGATAGATACGGATTCGATATGATAATACATTTTGGCCACTTTAAATTTGTAAAAAATGAAGGTTAACTTATTTATAATAGGAATAGCTCTTATTTTCCTTGGAATTTTCTTAATAATATATTCGAGCCTCTTATATAATAAAGATACAGAGTTCGGTTTTATCGGATTAATAGGGCCATTTCCAATAGTTATAACATCTTCAAAAGAAATTCTTCCTATATTGATAGCTTTTTTATTATTAACTATATTAATTTTGTTTTTATTGATCTTTAACCTCTAAATTATCCTTAAAAAACTTTAATAGATCCTTCAAGTTTTTCATGATTTTATAAACTCCTAAATTTTTTATCTCCTTCTTAGTATTAGCACCTGTAAGAACTGCAATAACGTTTATACCTGCATTTTTAGCAGAAATTATTCCATATATAGAATCCTCTATAGCTAGACATTCATCAGGCAACAACTTAAGTCTGTTTAGCGCAAGAATATATGGTTCTGGATCCGGTTTTAGGTTCTTAACATCATCGGAGGTTATAACTACATCAAAGAAACCCTTCAACCCCAAGTTATCCAAAACTTTTTCAGTAAAAGATCTTGAAGAAGACGTTACTATACCTATTTTAAAACCCTTATCCTTTAAATAAATCAAGAATTCTTTAGCCCCAGGAGTAAATTTTATCTCAGATATCAAGCTATCCAATATGCTTTCCCTAACCTTTAAAAATTCTTCAAAAGAGATGTTTAACTTATCTTTGTAAGCGCTATAAATCTTATTTGCAAGTTCTACAGGCCCTTCTCCAAAGTTCTTATAGAACCTATCATCGGGTACTATACCAAACTTCTTGAATAGCTCTTCATATGCCTTTCTGTAAACCTGTAGAGAATCTATTAGGGTCCCATCAAGATCTATAAATACACCTTTAAGTCTATTAAGTAACATAACTAGTTAACTTATCTTCTTTACTATTTCATTCTCATCTATATTTTCTCCTACGTATTCAAAATAATTTCCGGATAACTTGTTTCTAGCTATCCTCAAAAGATTTTTTACTATACTAATGAAGTTTTCATTATCAAAGTATATCGATAGTATAATATCCCCTCTGTATATCTGGGCAGCCCTATACTTCGGTTTTCCAAAGGAGAGCCTCATACCTTGTGAGATTCTGTCAGCAGCTACGCCCATACCACCGTATACTATTGGATGTTCCCTTACAACATGGTGAGGATATTTTCTAATTATGAAGAGGAAATTCTTTACTTCATTCTCAAGGTATTTCAACAGATTTATCCTAACAGCCTCAAGTGAATAATCGGAGATTTGTATATTCAACAAACTAATTAAATGACCTGCATATTTCCAATCCCTCAATGGTCTATTAACTTCCCCCATTACCTGTACCCTTAACTTTGTAACTGGAGCACCTGGTATTCTGTTAAGTTTCTTTGAATATGAGAATCGCGTATAGGCCCTTTCTATTTGCCTAAATATTCTCCAAGGTCTCTTGGCCATTATATCATAGAAATCAATAAATTATTTATATCTTCCCCCCAATATCCATAAGCCCCTCCTTCTTTGTAACTATACTTTATCCCCTTTCTAGGATAACCCCCAGACGGTGGCTTTAATCTAAAGAATGGCTTTAGTCCAGGTATATCCTCTATCTCCATTTCAAGATTGAAGAATTTATTTACAAATTCATCTAGAGTTATTTTTAGGGTATTCTTCAAGTATTCTTCAGTAAACCTTCTATTTCTTGCCAATCTACCTCTCTTTAACAGTAGCTGCTTGAATACTTCCTTATTTATTTCTCCCCATGCCACCCAAGGCTCTACCTTCTTTATCATTCTTATAATCGAGGGATCCTTCCTATATATGGCTGCTACATTAGTTTTCCTCAATTTAAGCAAATATAGAGTATCTCTTACTTCTTTAGAAGCTCCGACAATACCTCTTATTCTTATAACAACAATCCTATTCATTGTATAAATCCGAACCTTAATCCTGAAAGCCTAACATAGTCCTGTTTTATTCCATACTCCATAGTTTGCTTTAATGCCAAAAATGCTGCTCTAATAAAGTTTATCCTCCTTCTGGTTTGTCCAAAAGACTGCATCCAAACATCCTTTATTCCTGCCAATACTAAAAGCTTCTTTATTTCATCTGGAGCTACTAATCCTGTTCCAAGTGGAGCTGGAATAAAGACTACCTCAACGGAACCAACCTTTCCCCTAACCTTGAAGGGAACTGAATGTGGATTTCCACATGCACATTCCCATGCACCACATCCCCTACCTACAGGTATTATGTTCAACTTTGCCTTCCTAACCGCCTTCTGCATTGCTAACGGTATATCGTAAGATTTTCCTAATCCAACACCAACGTATCCGTTTCCATTTCCAACTACAGCTAAAGCAACCCAAGAAGGTTTATCCCCTTCTGCTGTCTTCCTCCTAACCATCTTTACTATCTTTGGTCTTCTATATTTTCCGATTGACAATCCCAATCTTATGAAATCTATCTTTAAATCCGGTATGAAAAAGTCCACAATTTCTGGCTCTAATATTTTATATCCATTTAGGAATATTTGTTCAATAGATCCTATCTTACCTTCTTTAACCATTTTTCCTAATCTAGTCTTAGGAATCCATTCACCTATCTTTTCTTTTGCTTCTTCTTGTTCTTCCTGAATCTTATTTAATGCTTCGTTTTCTTTCTCAATTATCTTGTTTTCTTCGTTTTCTACCATTTTCTCTTAGCTTTGTAGGACCAACTATAAGCCCTTATTTTAGAAGTCCTACCGAATCCACAGTGTGAACAGTATCCCTTATCTGGATTAAACGTTCTTCTACCACACCTTCTGCATATAGTATGATTCCTTTTTGATCTTCCTCCAAGTACGGTCATGAATAGATGTAATATTAAACAATTTTAAAAATATGTATATTATGCTCACAATAATCCTCCCAACCTATAATGAGAGGGATAACCTCGAAGAGTTGATAAGGAGGATATTTCGGACATTAAAGGGAAAGGGCTTTGAGATAATTATCGTTGATGATAATTCACCAGATGGGACTGCAGAATTTGCAGAAGAATTAGGAAAAAAATATGGCAAAATAATTGTAGTTAAAAGAAATAAAAAATTAGGAATAAGTTCTGCATTTTTAACTGGTTTCTTGAAATCAAGGGGAAAATACATAATACTTATGGATGCTGACTTACAGCATCCACCAGAAAAGATTCCAGAAATTATAGATTATTTGGATAAAGGGTATGACCTAGTTATAGCTTCTAGATTTTTGAAAAAGAGCAGAATTTATGGATTAACTTTTTATAGAAAGTTAACTTCGATATTAATATCTTATTTTATAAGGATATTTATACCAAAAATAAAGGTTAGGGATCCTTTATCTGGCTTCTTTGGGGTTAAAAGAGAAGTAATAGAACACGTTCATAAAAGGATAAAGTTTAAGAGAGGATTTAAGATTTTAATAGAGATATTAGCAAACTCAAATAACTTAAAAATCAAGGAAATTCCATTCGATTTTCAAAAGAGAAAATATGGAAAAAGTAAAGTAAATAATATAGTGGTTATAGAGTTAATTAAGCAGATAATTTACTATTCAGAAATATCAAGAATAATCAAGTTTTCATTAGTAGGATTCATAGGAACACTAGTTAATTTATTCTTCCTTCTTCTTTTAAGATCTTATGGTCTTGAACATTTTATAGCGAGTGCCATTGCAATAGAGATAAGTATAATGAACAATTTCCTATTAAATAACTATTGGACCTTTTCCGATAGAGTTAACGGAAAGTTCCTTGATAAATTAATAAAGTATCATATACTATCCTCTCTTTCTTCGATAATTCAGTACGTTACATCAAATATTATATTCTATTTTATTTATTCTAACAGCATAATTGCTCAAATAATTGGTATATTGTTGGGATACCTCATAAATCTATTGGGCAGCTTTAAGATCGTTTGGAAAAAGTAAGGGCCCGGGCCGGGATTCGAACCCGGGACCTTCGGGTCCACAGCCCGACGCCCTGCCGCTGGGCTACCCGGGCCATAATCATATAATATTCCCTAAGTTTATTTCTTTTTCACTAATAATTCTTCTAAAACATTTTAGCATACCTCAACTTTATAAAAATATATCACCCCGACAGTAAGAAATTCTTAATAAAATGATTGATAGCAGAATATCCAACTGCAAAGACCTTATATTTTATTTTGAGTTATTTGCATTCTCATATTTTTTTGGGTAATGTAGCAATATATTTAATACATCCCCATAATCCACTGGCACCACAATGGTTTTTTTGTTTACGATCGTTATAGGATCTGTTATATAAGAAAACTCTCTCCCATAAACCCAGCAATACAATCTATATCTTTCTACCTCCCTACGTACTTCATAATTTTTTCCATTAATCTCAATTAGTCTTTTTGTATTCTCTGACTTATTAGGATCAATCACTGTGCATCCCATAATAATATCTTCTTTTGTATTTATGGATAATACAAGAACTCCTTCTCTATCTGACACTACTGTCTTTATCACACTACCGTCATCAAACTCTTCTATCCTTACTATTTCAGCATCGGAATCCTTTTCCTTTTCTTTACGAGCTATGTCCTTTATAATCTCATCCAAGCTCATAATATATTCCCCCGATTAATGTTTAAAAGTTTTACTACTATTCAATAATTATAATTGTTATCCACTTCTATTAGATATTTTTTTGTTTAATAGATTTATTAGATCTTTTAAATCTACTTTTTCCCTTTTTTTAAGATATCTGTCCTGAAAAGTAACCATATTTTCCTTCAAATCCTCTTCTCCCACTATTATTAAATACCTTATATCTTTACTTATTGCATATTCTATTTGTTTTTTAAATTTACTTCTCATTAAATCAATATATACCTTAAATCCTTCTTTTCTTAAATCATTGGCGATATTCCATGCTTTTCTAAATGTATCTCCTATATAAATTACTGCTATCTCTGTATAAGTTTTCTTATCAACCTTAAATATTCCCAGATCTATCCCCAGATCCATAACCCTATTTATACCAACGGACCCCCCTACTGCAGGAACCTTTGAGCCAGCAAAGACTTCAATTAAATCATCGTACCTTCCCCCACCTCCCAGGCTTCCGGGATACCCATTATATACAACTTCAAATACCATACCCGTATAATAATCTAAACCCCTAACTAGAGATGGTTTATATATTATCTTATTCGAACCTGAGAGATCTATAATAGTTTTAATATCTTCAACGTATTCCTCAACCCCCTTAAATCTAGAAATGTATTCTAAAGCTTCCTTATCTTCTAAACTTATTAAATTTATTATCCTTTCAACTTTATCTTTATCCAAAAATTCGAGTAATTCCCTTTTAACGTTTTCAAGACCTACTTTGTCCAACTTATCAATTATCCTATAAACCTTTGATCTGTATTCAATACCAAAACCCGAAAAGATTGTATCCATTATCCTCCTATCGTTTATCAATATCCTAAAGTCCCTAAATCCCAACCTTTCAAATACCTCATTGAATACCTTCAATATCTCTGCATCTGCTTCAGGATAAGGTGATCCCAGTATATCTACATCTGCCTGCCAGAATTCCCTATATCTTCCCTTCTGTGGTTCATCATATCTAAAGACCCTATCTATAGTATACCTCTTAAAAGGTAATAATGGCCTGTATTTTGCGTAATATCTAGCTAGAGGAACTGTATTATCGTATTTAAGGGCATACTCTCTTTCGGAAAATGGTAACTTAAACCTCCATATTAATTTATTCTCCGCTTCCTCTCCATATTTTCCTTTTAAAGTATCCCAATATTCAACTATTGGTGTGGTTATTGGTTCATATCCGTATTTTTGAAATATGTCTTCAATCTCCGAAACTATTTTCTTTCTAATTATTTCAAGTTCTACAGTAAAATCCTTTGTACCCTTAGGTGTACTTAAATCCATAGAATGATTAATGTTTCATCCTTCAAATATTTTTTAAACATATCACTCTATAAGGGATTTATAATGACTGCGAGAAGAAGAAAGAAGTATAGAAAATATTTGGGAAAAAGGTATGCTAGAAGGGGATATAACGATAGGAATAGGGGAGCTGGAAATAGAGGTGGAAGGGGAATGTCTGGATGGAGATTTAAGAAACAAAAAAGGATAGCATTCGAGAAATATTACAAACAAATTATAGAAGATAAAAAAGGATTTACTACTCCAAATCTGAAAAGGGATATTACAGCAATAAATATTGGGGACTTAGAAGAATATTTCGAATATCTATTGGATAATGGAATAGTATCAATGGAAGATGAATATTATGTAATAAATTTAATGGATTTAGGTATTGAAAAATTATTAGGAAAAGGAGATATCAGTAGGAAAGTAAAAATATTGGTAAAGAAAGCATCAAAGAATGCTATAGAAAAGATAAAGGCTAAAGGAGGAGAAGTTATAATATTAGAGCAATAATGGACCTATCCTTACAAAAGAGGCTTGCTGCAGAAGTATTAGGTGTTGGTGAAGATAGAATATGGATAGATCCTAAGAAAGCTGATGAAGTTTCAAAGGCTTTAACTAGAGAAGATATTAGAAAGCTTATAAATGAGAAAGTAATCAAGGTAAAGGTTATCAGTGGCCAATCAAGGTATTGGAGCAATGTTTTACATCAACAAAGAAAAAAGGGAAGAAGGAGAGGATATGGATCCAGAAAAGGTAAGAAATCTGCTAGGATGGGGGAAAAAGAAGAATATGTTACAAAAGTTAGATCAATGAGGAATCTAATAAGGACATTGAAGTCGAAAGGTATTATAGATAAGCATATATATAGGAACCTTTATAACCTAATTAAAGGAGGTGCATTCAAAAGTAAAAGACATATCCTCCTATGGCTGAAAGAAAAAAGAATCATAAAATAGTTGCTTTTTTTCTTAATAAATCAATATTATTTTATTTTTGAAAAAACAAGTAGAAAATTCCTTTATAAAGCCTGAAACTTTATAACCTTTTATTACATTCCCTATATATGGTAGCTAGACCATCTCCAGTTAAAGATGCCCTTAAAAATAAATTAGCAAAAGGCGTAGCTGAAAACGAACTAAACAACGTTATAGAGTCTGTAGCTAAAGAAGTTGGAAAACAACCAAGAGTAATTAAAGCATTGTTTAGCAGATATCTGAAAGCCGGATTAATAAAGAAGGAAGGTAATAGATATATCTGGTCTCAATAAGGCCTTAGTTATTAAATTTTTTGTTATAAATTTATTCATAAATTTTTTACAAAAAATATTAAATTAATTCTAAAAGAAAACATATATATGCCCCCGTCGTCTAGTCAGGTCTAGGATACGGGGTTCTCGTCCCCGAGACCCGGGTTCAAATCCCGGCGGGGGCATATTTAACTAATTCTCCTCAATAGATCTGTTTATGGCCTTTAATTCATTATAAACTGCATCATATAAACTTTCCAATAAATCTATGATCTCATCATCATTAAATCCAAGGATTTTGAGTATTGTATAGTCTATCCTCATTCTCGCATACATACCAGGATCTACTTTCCTTAAATAATTGAATATTTCCTCCCAATTTTTATCTCTATATTTTCTTATATAATCTAAACCTTCCTTCATTTGTTTTATTATACTTGGAAAATCTACATATTTTATTTCTTCGAATAAATCTAAAAGAACCTGCTTTTCATGATCTGAAAGCTTATCTATATTCAGAATATAAGTTTGTAATAGATCCTTCTCCATAAATTCTGTGTAAGTTCCTGTAGTCTCTTTTATCAATTTCGTTATTTCATATAAGAAGATAATAGAGTTCAAAAAAATTGTAAGAATGGCTGCATCATATTTATTCCTAATTTCATTGAATATTATGAAAGCGTCTGTTGCAACAAACCTATTATCAGAGCATATTGCTATTATATGGGTATTTTCACTGGCTAAGCCTATCCTTCTTTGTAAAGCCACATAAGTTAAGCTATTATTTGCACTTTCTTTTATTCTAGACCAGTCGAATTTATTCTTACTTTTCCAAAACATCTTAATTAAAGTTTCACTACCCCTATATGGCCCTATAATTATGTAATCGTATTTTTCTTCACTTAAAAATATGTTCTTTATATCGGTAAGCGTCCTTAGCGCGGGTAATACTTGATCACAGCTTAACCTAAAATTCATTGAACCATCCTTCGATCTAACGAAGATGGATATTGGATCCTTTTTATCTAATAGAAGGTAAGCTCTCTTTATTCTATTTTTATCAAAAGGATTAGTCACAAAAACGATCTTTGATTTTCCACCGGGAGTTGTTGGAAATCCGAACTTTGTCCAGTTTTCTCTTATTTTTACCAATTTATCCGTTGCTTTCTCTAGTATTTCTTCCATCAAATCTTCCTCTAATCCCTTTTCCTTTAATAAAGGCATTAAGTTATTTCTATACTTTCTTAAAACTTCATATTTTATGAAATAAACATCATAAAAACCATTTGGATCAGAATACTGATATAATACCCCTTCCCTAGCTTTTTCATACAGTGATCTTAAATCCTTAACGATCCTCCTAGCTTCCTCAATTGTAAACTCAGAACTTCTAATAGATTTTTTTATAAAAACTATTCCAGTTATATCTTCATCCCTAGGATTCCTCTTACTAGCTATAAGCAATATATCCCTAAATGCTGCCGCTTCTGAAAAAGCTAGATCTGTAAAAGGCTTTATAATCCACTTTATATGATACCTGTCTAAGAAAAAATCCCTTATTTTTTCTGTGGCTGCACCCCTAGCAAAATTTATTGGTATTACTGCCCCAATCTTCCCATTATCCTTCAATAGAAAATGAGCCAATGCCAAAAAGTATACCCATAGATTTGCCCTTCCCCCAACATTTTCTCTAATGAAAGCAAATTGATTATTAAGATGCCTCAGCTTCTCTTTGTATTCCTCAGGAAGCTTTTCATAATCAGAGAATGGGGGATTCATGATAACAACATCGAAAGGCCTAATTGAAAAAGTATCTATATTTTTTACCGGAAATCCCTCAAATATTTCCTTCAACCTATCTAAAACATAATTTGAAATCCTCCCTTTTCTAATAACTATCGCTAAATTAAATCTTCCCTTTTCCTTTAATTTCCTAAAAACGTTCTCCAACTTATTAACATTCTCATTTTCTATCCCTAAAATTGCTATAAGACTATTAGAAAGGTCTATACTTTCATCATTAATACTAAAAATCTTATACCCTTCCTCTCTTAATTTATTTGATATTTGAAGTTCCGCATCTGCTGTATCTACAGTATAAATAATTATATTCACTTCTTTTTCTTCTTTATTATTTAAATAACTCAATAAACTCTTTTGTTTACTTTTCAAACCTTTAATCACTTTTATTAGTTCTGAAGAAACAGTCTCTAAAACCAAAGTCCAATCCCTTTCATTTACAGACATAAACTTACTTAAAACATTCAAAGAATCCTCAACACCGATCCTCAGACTGTTAGTTTCCACATCTATGTTTTGAAGGGATAGGTTCATGGCAGCGATATGGGCAGCAAACGGCATTATATCTATACCTGTAATATCGCTCTCAACAAACTTCTTATGTAATCTAACTTCATCTTCAACTGAATTTATCCGATATAGTTCCTTTTTAGCATTATAGGCAGCAACTAATAATGTTCCAGAACCACAAGCAGGATCTATAACGGTTTCATTATAATTATCTATAGTTAAACCTGCCAATATTTCTGCAGCAATTGGGTGGGTATAAAAAGTTGCAAAAACTTTCCTAGTTCTAAAGGGCAATATTTCATGATAAACCCTTCCCAACAAATCTTGTGGTATCTTCCAGACTGGATTAGCATTAAGGACGTTAATAATATTATTAACAACGTTAAGAAGCTCTTTATCATTGGGGAGTTTCTCAAAAATGTTAATACTATAGATCGCCTTAAAATCTATTTTTAAAATCTCATCAAAATATTTTTTCAACTCAAAGAAAGAAGAAATTTGCTTTAGTTCTGGCAATTTTCCTCTAGACCTTTTAGAATAGAGATAATAGAATAGAATTTGATTAACTAAAATAAAAGCCAACAAGTCTACTATCGCAGCCCTATAGTCCTCTTCTTCCAAAAGATCTATATTATCTCCTTCCTTAGCACCCAATAAAGATTTAAACAATGAAATATCCCCAACTAAATTAACTAGAGCCTTGGAAGATTGAGATAAATAGTATGTTCTAAGTATAAAAGCCAGTTCATTTATGTATTCCTTTAAAAGCCTAACTATAGATTCTGGATTTACAAATATTTCTTTCTTTTCTATAAACTCTCTCAATTTTTCTATTATTTGTCTTTTTGCTTCAGAAAAAGTTATTTCACCGTCTATTATATGGAAAAATGGACTTCCATCCTTGAATGCCGATATAATAACAAATACCTTCTTATTTTCAATAGCTTCCCTTAAAATTTGTTCCTCCTTTCCAGCAATCAATGGCAAATTTTTTATACCTTCCTCAAACTTTATCCCTATAAAACCTATAACATCCTTAATTTGAGAATAATCCTTTTTATGAGCTATTAATTTTGATATATCATTTAATATATCCGTTAGTTTGTCCAATTTACCGATTTTTACCTGAACATAGAAGGGATTACCTTTATAAGAGATTTTAATGTCTGGATACCTCCTTCCATGAATCTTAACTTCTTCAACTCCAGTAATCTCTTCCCCCAATTCCTTAAAAGTTTCTATTAATATATGATATAAGGACCTTTCCGTTGGATAATCGGCCATAAATAAGATTATTAAGTAATATTATAAAGGCTTAATTCCACAATAACCTCTAAAAACTTTCTGGAAGGAATAAAAATAAGATAAAGGCTTGCTTTAGGTTAATCAACTTCCAAAAATATATTTCTAAATTTATCAGAATATATTATATGTGTACCATTATAATAGCATAGAACCCCATTTTCCATACATAAAGTATAATAAGTTTGATTTACTAGTTCTGGATCGTACAACATAAGCTTTACCCTGAAATCTTCTATAATATATTTACTCGTATCATAGGGATAAAAAGGAATTTCTCCGATATTAAAAAAGAAATAAATTAATCCCAAAGAGATCAATAGAATAAATATAACTATAAACTGAGATCTCATTTTAAGAATATTTCAACGAATATAGGTGTGCCGTTTATTATATAAAAGGTCCTTATGCTGTTCCTTAAATCTTCATCCGTATTATTACATGCCAAACTTCCATTAACAAAAACCTTATAGTAATCTAATATATTTGAAGCGATTTGGCAGGAATAATCTTCTAAATAAGTAACATTGGATGGATATAGGTAATTTATCGATATCAGACTCGATAGGAGGTCTTCCTCTCTAAAACCCCTTATATCATAATAAAAGTTCGGTTTATAAGATAACAGTAAATATATGAAGAGTATAGCTATTGTAACTTCCAATATTAATAGGAAATTTGATCTCATACTTTTATTGAAAATAGATACAAAGAGCCATTATAATAGCATACCCTTCTAAACTCTAAGAAATTATCTCTCTTCTCTCCTATTTTAAACAACAATTTTCCATCCGATATATCAATAACCTCCAAACTAACATTATCCCTTATACCTAAACTCTTCATGTATTCATAGAAACTTGAAGGATCAGATAAATAATATATCAAGTTATCCGTTATATTACATGTCTTATTTGAGAAGGTTTGGGACTCTGTAAGACTTTTAATTAATACCCTCCCTTCATAAAACTTCCTTAACAAGTATAATTCTTCCCTAAATGAATTATAAGAATTCCCCACAAAGCTGATCGATAGTATGAATATCAGAGTACATATCGTTAGTACTAATATCAACTCAACCGACTTTATAAGCATATCCTCTTTATTTTTTAAATGTTTTTATCTTTATCTTATCACATGAATACAAAACTCATATCCATGCTGAAAGAGCAAAAGAAAATAGTTACAGTCAAATCGTATAACCTACCAATATCCAGAAAGAAAACCGTAAACTTGGCCAAATATATAAAATATCTACCATTGAAAATAGCTAAGAGGTATTTAGAGGAGATTATAGAAAAGAAAAGAGCTGTTCCATATTATAGATATAATAGAGATATCCCACACAGAAGGAACATTGATGCTAAAATAAAACAAGGAAGATATCCAGTAAAATCTGCAAAGTATATGCTAAAATTATTGAATTCTTTGGAAAAAAATGCAATAAACTTAGGTTTGGACCCTTCAAAGATACTAATTTTGTATATATTAGTTAATAAAGGCAATAGAACTCCTCTAAAAATAAACTATGAAGGTAGAAGGGTTAGGAGGAAATCCACCCATATTGAAGTTTATGGAATATTTATAGATCAATTCGATCCTTCGAAGAAATATAAAAGGAAAGAATTAAAAGCTTTAGTAGAATCAATAATTAAAGAATGGCTACAGAAAACTTAAGAAAGATAATAGAACATAAAAAGAGGGAAACCTTATTAAACTTCATTTTAAAGAGAGAATTCAAGGGAAAACTAATAAGCAGAATAATTTACTTTGATACACCTTTAGGAGAGAAGATATTAATATTCTGTGCAAGACCAAGACTAGTATTAGGGAAAGCTAATGAGAATTTAGAAAAAATATTGAACATATGTAAAAGGATCGGGTTCAAAAATCCGCAGATTGAAGCTGTACCTGTTGAAAATCCCCTACTAGATGCTAACATTGTTGCAGATCTTATAGCTTCAAAAATAGAGAGACAGGGGGCAAGGGCAGCAAGAAAGATTGCAATGAATATTTCTGAAAGTGTAATGAAGGCTGGAGCTATTGGTATCGAAATTAGAATAACTGGAAAGGTCATAGGAGAAAGGTCTTCAACCATTAGGATCCAGAAGGGAAAGATGAAAAAATCTGGGGAAATAAACAAGATATTTGGTACTGCCATCTCTCATGCTTTCCTTCCACAGGGTAGCGTTGGTGTAAAGGTAAAGATCCTACCACCTAATGCAACATTAATGGATAATATAAGGATTAAGAAATATAATGAATTAGATTTAGAGAAATTGGAAAAGATAGATCCTAGAATAATAGATATATTAAACAAAAAGTATAATATTACTGGCCAACCATAACTTCCTTTCCCATTTTATCTAAAACTATTTTTATTATATCCCTTCCATTTAGAAATCCAAGACTTCCCTTCCTACATTGTCTTTCTCCAAACTTCTTAATTAATCCCCATCTGCTAAATGGAGAATAGATGAATATTGGAACTGGATCCGATATATGCCTACCAAGTATACTTGAAGTCGAGTGATCTCCAGTTAATACTATTATATCGAATTCTTCCTTAATCCTCCCTATAAACTCCTCATCAATCCTCTCTATGAATTTCTTCTTTTCCTTCGGGTTTCTATCATGTGAAAGGCTATCGGTAGCCTTTATATGGACGAATATAATATCATATTTGTCCCTATTAGATATCGCAGCCTCAGCCTTAGAAAAAAGGGAAGTCCTAACAGTTGCAGTAGCCCCAACAGGTCTATATGCATCCATACCGAGGTATCTTGCAACACCTAAGTATAAAGCTCCACCAGCAATAAACAAAGATCTTATTCCATACCTTTTCTGAAATCTTTCCTCATCAGGAAGTTCCTTATATTTAGAAGCTCCCCTAATTAAGATATAATTTATTGGAAGTAAATTCTTTTTCCTTCTATCATCGTTTATCGGATGCTTATTTGAAAATATATAGAACCTCTCTATTAATTTATTTAAAATTTCAGCTGTAATCTTTGCTTTTTCTTCTAAAGGTTCTATCCTTATAATTTTCTCGTTTTCTACATGTAAATCATTTGGAGATACTTTCTCGCTTTCTAAACCCCTCATTATTAAAACTCCTCTATGCTCAACTGTATGAATAAGGTCTATCTCAACTCCATATTCTTTCTCTATTTTTTCTATTTCTTCCTCAAAATCCCTTAAAATTATATCTAAACCGTAATCATTCCTCCCTATCCTTCTATCTATTATTATATCGTTCATAACGGTGGAAAAATTAACCCTATACGCTATATCACCCTCCTTCAAGCCTATCTTCATACCTAACTTTATTTCACTTCCAATAGCCTCCAATATCCCCCTACCGGGATATACGTTTAGCTCATATCCAAAAAGCGATATATGTCCCGTATCGCTTCCAGGAACAATACCCCTTTCTATTATATTAACTAAACCACAATCAGAATATCTAGCAAGCTTATCGATATTGTTTTTCTTAGCAGCCTCTAAAGGAGTTTTATTCCCCAGATCCTTTATTACATGATCTCCTAATCCATCCAAAATTACAAAAAGTGTTTTAAATGAGCTCATGCATTTTTATAGTTTTACGTTAAATTTATGTTTTATAGCGGGGGTGCCCGAGAGGTCAAAGGGGTCGGGCTCAAGACCCGATGGGCTCAGGCCCACCAGGGGTTCGAATCCCCTCCCCCGCATAACTAGAACTTTATGTTCCCCGATATATACCTTTTAGCCATTTTCTTGGCCTTTCTAAAGCATTTTAAATGAACATAATACTTTTGATTTTGAAAAGATATCGTTTTATATTCTTCATCCTTATATATTGGTTTATTACAAACAATGCAATTTCCTATAACTTTTTCTTCCTCTTTCTTTACCTCTTTCTCCTTTTTTTCTTTCTTAAAGATTCTCTCAAATAATCCCATAAATATGTAGATTTAAAAATAATATTTAATGTTTTATAATGGGACTTGCCGAGATAAGGCAACTTATAAAGGAGTGTATAAAAGAGGTTGAAATCGAAAAGCTTTCCGGTAATACAGTTGCTATTGATGCCTTCAATGCTCTATATCAATTCCTAACTGCAATAAGACAACCAGATGGTACACCACTCATGGATAGCAAGGGGAGGATAACTTCACATCTCTCCGGCCTATTCTATAGAACAAAGAGGTTGATAGAATATGGGATAAGACCCATATACATCTTTGATGGAAAACATCCTGAGTTTAAAAAGAAGGAGATAGAAATAAGGGAGGAATTAAAGAAAAAAATGGAAGAAAAATATAAGAAAGCTATAGAACTTGGAATAAAGTCTGATATGAAGAAATATGCAGTTGGTACAGCTAGACTTACTCCAGATATGATAGAGGAATCCAAAGATTTGTTGGAAGCTATGGGAATACCTTATATACAAGCCCCTTCCGAAGGAGAAGCACAAGTTGCTAGGCTGGTTATTGATAGGGTGGCGGACTATGCCGCAACACAGGATTATGATGCCTTACTATTTGGGTCTAGTAGAATCGTAAGGAACCTTGTAATAACTGGAAAGAAAAAAGTAAGAGGGGTTGAAGTAGAGATTTCACCAGAAATAATTGAACTAGAGGAAATCTTAAACAAATGCTTAAAAATTGATAGGGAAAGGCTTATATGGTTTGCCCTAATAGTTGGAACCGATTATAATCCAGACGGTATACCAGGTATAGGAATAAAAACGGCCTATGAGTTAGTAAAATCTACGAGTGATCCTGAAAAGTTGTTTAAGTATGTTAACTGGGAAAAATACTACAAAGATATAGATTGGAGAGAATTGGTAGAATTCTTTCTAGATCCACCGACAATAAAAGTTGAAAAAGTAGAATGGAGAGAACCTAACGAAGAAAAAATAATTGAAATACTAGTGAAGAGGCATGACTTCAATGAAGAAAGGGTTAAAAAAGCCATTGAGGAGTTAAAAAAAGGATTCAAAAAGGGTTCACAGAAATCTATTTTAGGTTTCTTTAAGTAATATTACTAAAATTAAAAACTATAACTACTTTAATTCTTATAATGGATATGCCGCGGTGCCCGAGCGGCCCAAGGGGAGGGATTGCTAATCCCTTCCCCGTAAGGGGACGCGGGTTCAAATCCCGCCCGCGGCGTTAAACTTTTTTCAAGATATGGAAGAATGAACTTCTCAGTTATATATCCTATATACCACTCCAAAATATCTTTATTTACCATAACAACCCTATTAGAATATGAATTAACTTTAATATTATTCCCCAGAATATCGTATCTTGCAACTATCAAATAAGCTTTATCCTCATCTAATATATAACCATAAATACTTGACTGCATCTCTCCCATGCTCTTTATAATGTCTAAATATTTTTCTGGGGCATTCTTCCTTATAGTCTTTATCTCTGTTGGAAGTCCACTACAGAATGCATCGGGTCTAGCGATAAGTATTATATCCAAACCTCCATATTCTAGTTTCTTCTTATAATATTCCCTATTATACTCACATTCTGTAATTCTACATACTTCCTCTTGAAGCTTACTAAAAAAAGTTCTATTTCTATTATTAAAGAAATTAAAATTCTCTAAATATCTCCCTTTATTTAAAATCAAATATATTTTTACAATAACATAGGCTGCAGTTACTACATTATCTTCATTTATAGATATATGACCCCTCCTGAAAGCATCCTCTATTATAGAATTTATTTGATCAATATTACTACGACTGAGTTTATATTCAAGCATATTAAAATATTAAAAAGTATTTATTAATAACTCTTAAATGGCTCATGGTCCAAGGTATAATGTAAAATATAGGAGAAGAAGAGAGGAAAAAACAGATTATAGAAAGAGATTGAAACTATTAAAATCTGGCCTACCAAGGTTAGTTGTTAGAAGAGGAATCTGGAATTTTACAGTCCAATTGATTGAATATAGAGAGGATGGAGATAGAACAGTTTTAACAGTTCATTCAAAGATGTTATATAAAAAGTTTGGATGGTTGGGTCATAGAGGAAATACACCGACGGCTTACCTAACCGGATTGCTATTCGGATTTGAGGCAATAAAGAGGGGATATAAGAAGGCAATATTAGACATAGGTAGACATAGTATTACGAAGGGATCTTCAATACTTGCAGTATTAAAGGGAGCTTTAGACGCAGGATTGGAGGTTCCGCACTCTCCAGACAAAATACCATCAGAGGAAAGGATAATGGGAAAGCATATAGAGGAATATGCGAAGTACTTAATAAAAAACAACAAAGATAAGTATAAAAAACAATTCAGCTACTATTTAAAAGTAGGATTAAAGCCTGAAGAATTTACTAAACATTTTATGGAGGTTAAAGAAAAAATAATTAGTTATTATAAAGAAAAATGAGCTGGAGAGATAACCTAGATCCCGTACTAAAGGATTTCTTAAACAGCCTACTAAAGGAAGTTCAAAAGCAAAAGAAAGCTTATAGTGAGGCTGATGATCCAGCAATAGCCCAGATATGGACAGCTTTATCAATAATTTACAGAAAAATATTATTATTAGAAAGAGAAATTGAAGATATTAAGGGGAAGATCTCAGAAAATGATCTTAAAAATAAGCTAGAAGAAAGTTTAAAGAAAATTTAGAAAACATAAGCTATCAAAACCCCTCCTATTTTTTCCTTCTTACATTCCTCATTAGTTTTTATTCCTTTATTGGTAGAGACTAAGAGTATACCAAAACCTCTAGCCGGCAGATACCTTTTCTCATATTTCTCGAATTCCTCATATCCTACTGGGAACCTCGGCTTTATCGCATTACCTTTATTGAAATATTCAGAAAAGAAAACCTTAACCTTACCTCCCCTCTCTAATGAAACTATCTCATAATTATATACATACCCATACTCCTTTAACTTATCCAAAACTGCTATGAGAAGCTTGTTTATTGGAGAAAACTCTACTTCAAATTTACCTTTAGAAACACAATTAGTTGCATGAGAAAAGAAATCGTTGATTATATCCACCATTATTCTCCCATAACCTCGAATCCTAATAACTTAGCCAGTTCCCTAAAGCACCTTCCACAGATGAATATTCCATATCTCCTTATAACCCTATCGTGTGATCCGCAAATTATACACCTTATAGAACCTTTTCCATACCTCCTCTCTTTATTTTCAATACCCAATTCTTCGAAAACATTATTTATATCTGGACTTCTTGATATTAAAAATGCCAATTCTTGTATATTCTTTATTTTACCTTCCTTAATTAATTTCTGAATCTGTTCTCTAACGTATCTAGGTGAATTATGCTTCAATATTTTTGCAAGTGTACCTGGTTTATGTTTCTGGAGTTCCCCTAAATATATCCAGCTATTAGGCATTTTATCTTAGTTATCATAAAACATTTAAGGCTTTAAAGATAGGATAATATATTAAGGCAAAAATTATAGGAATAGATCCCGGAACTACTATAGGAATTGTAGTTTTAGATGAGGATGGATTAGTTGAATATCATACGAGCGGGAAGAACCTATCAACAAGTGAAATAATAAAGATACTGAAGAGGATTGAGGGTATAGTCTTAATTTCTACTGATAGATCTAAAATACCTAAAAAAATTGTTGAAATATCCTCCAAACTAAACGTTGGTATATACCACCCAGATAAGGATATACCGATAAAGAAAAAGAAGAAATTCTATGAAGACGAGACATTAAAGACTAAATTAGATAACATACACGAGATAGATGCTTATATTGCTGCATATTTTGCTCTAATGGATATCAAGGATATAATAAGAAAGGCTAGAAAAGTTTCGAAGGATGATAAAGAATATATAGAACTTCTAAAAGTTAGCTTAAGGAATAGGAAGATAGAACCTGTTTCTGCAAAAATTTTAATGGAGGAGAAAGAGGAAAGGAAAGATAAAATTATAAAGAAGAAAATAAAGAAGGGTAAAATGCGTATGGATAGAGAAATAATAGATATAAAGGTAGAAAATAGAGAAAACCATGATATAAAATATTATAAGGAAATCTTAGAAAGATATTCTAAAAAGTATCTTAAACTCTTGAACAATTATGATAAACTATCAGAGATACTAATTGGAAAGATAAAGGATGACCAAAAGATAGTACCTAAAGTTTCATTCTTAGTCAAAAAGAAGATTGAATTCGATAGGGTATTTATAGATTCCTTTTCAGAGGATGTATGGAATTATCTAATAAAACAGAAACCTAAGGTATATATAAAGGAGGAGGACATAGACAAAATACCGAGGATGTTTAAGGAGAAATATATCGTATTGGAATATATAGACCTCCGTAATTTTATTATATTAGAAAAATACAACGTTTTAAAGGAAGATTCGAGGGTAGATATAGAGAAGATTAAGAAGATTATAGACAGTCTTAGGTACTGAAAAGTGTAATGTTAAAACAAGGCTATAGGGGTATTCTTGTAAGATAATCTTTTAATATATTATTATATTATTTATTACTTATTAGTAGTATTATAGTTTCAGGAAATATAAAATAAGAGTTATAGTTTTCATGAGGTGTATGAAAAAGCTTAAAAATCAGCTTTTAAACATATTGTATATCAATATTTATAAACATTCCCAAAATAAAGAAAGAATAAAGGGTAATAGAGGCAGATAACATATTTAAGCAGAAATTAAATAAAAATAGGAAAAACGATGCAATAAATTATTAAAAAGATGTAAGAATATCTTTTCTTTAAAAATTTATAAACACATTAGGTTTTTAATGATTTTTTACAATAATATGGTATGGCGAGATCTAATATTATAGACTTCTTAGTTGGAGATATTGATTTTTTAAAACAGAAAAAGTCTATTATAAAAAACAGAGAGGTTTTATCTGAGGATTTCGTTCCAGAAAGAATATTGTTTAGAGAAGAGCAATTAAACATAACTTTAACATCGATTAGAAGATTCCTAATTTTTGGGGAAGGTTTAAACATCTTGTTCTTTGGAAATACAGGAACTGGTAAGACCTTATTAGCAAGATATATATCTAAATCTATAAAGAAGCTAAATCTGAAGGAGAAGATGAATATAAAGACTTCATATGTTAATTGTAAGGGGTTCTTCATAAAAGAAGCAGATTATTATATAATAGGAAAAATGTACAGCGATATTACAGGCGATAGGTTTAGAAAAGGAAAGAAGAAATATGAGATGTTTGAAAGTATAATTAACTATATGAATAGCAAGGATTATAAGGCTATTATTTTCTTAGACGAGTTTGATTCTCTGTTTAATAAGAAAAATACAGAAGATCTATTGTATGCTCTTATAAGAGATTTAGATATAGAGTACTCTAATAGGTTTTCCTTAGTTATGATAACGAATAGTGTTTCATTTTTCGATGAGTTGGATTCTAGGATAAAATCTTCGTTTTCTTCTTTTGTAAAAGTTAACTTTCCATCCTATAAAGCTACAGATCTAAGCGAGATATTAAAGGAGAGGGCTTATTTAGCATTGGAAGAGGGATCCATCAGCGAATCTCTTATAAATTATATATCAGCTAGAGTTGCAAAACATCATTCAGGGGATGCAAGAGTTGCTATAAACGTTTTAAAGCTCTCAGCCTTAATTGCTGATTCAAAGGGAAAGAACAAAATAGAGAAGGAAGATATAGATGAAGCATTTGAAAATCTCGATTATGATTTATTGAAGTTCATTGTATCTTCCTTAAACACTACTCAAAAGATTCTATCTTTGGCTCTAGTTGAGGGATCCTTGAGAAAGAAGGACGAATATATATCTTTTGAAGAACTTTATAATATGTATGTTGAGATTTCTTCTAGGCTTTCTATAGCTCCTCTAAAGAGAATAACTGTCTTTAGGAATATGTGCAATTTAGAAATGATATTTGGAAGCTTTCTGGAAGTAAGAACAGTATCTGAAGGTAGGAGAGGAGGTTATAAAAAGATATATAAGCTTTTAATTGATGAGGAATCGATGAAAAAATTATATGATCTTCTGAGGGATAAGATATTTAATGCATAATAAAAAGGTTTTAGAGGAGCTATATGAGAAGGGTTTTTTAATTTCAGTTGATGTAGAACCTATCTTATCATCATTAAATGAAGATGAAATAAGGAATTTGATAAAAAAGTTAGAAGAAGAAAAGGTATTGGTAGTTGATAAAAATGTTTTAGAGAAATTTTTAGAGAAAAAAGAAGAAAAGCCTGAAGAAGTAATTATAATCGATAAAAAAGAAAGGTATGTTGGGGAGGAAGAAGAGTTGCCAATAAAAATTATAAAAAATATAGACATTCAAAAGTATGAGATAAATGTTAATACTTGGATATCTTACTTTAGGCATAGGATTAACAAAATAAAGAAAATATTGAGGGAGCACCTTGATATGAAGGATATGCACAGTCTATCTGATGTTCCATCAGGAAGACAGGTCTCCATCGCGGGATTGATTTATGATAAGAGGATAACCGAGAAGGGAGTTATATTCAATTTGGAAGACATTACAGGTTCTATTAAGGTTTTGGTAAGAAAGGATGTAAAGAATTTTGATATAATTAAGGATATACCATTAGACTCTGTTATAGGTTTTAGGGGCAAAATGGGTAACGGAATTTTTTATGCGGATGATGTTATTTTTCCGGATGTTCCGATCAGAAATGAAACTAAAAAGGGAAATATAGACTCTTATATTGTATTTACTGGAGATTTTCAATTCGGTAATAAGGCTTTTATAAGGGAAGCTTTTGAAAGGTTTTTGGATTTCCTGAATGGAAGATACGGAAACGATAAAATGAAGGAGATATCTAAGAAGATAGGATACGTATTAATTGTTGGGGATAATGTGGATGGAGTAGGTATATATGGTGAACAAGAAAACGAATTATATGCCTTTTCATATGAGGATCAATATAAAGAATTTGAAAAATATCTATTAAGTTTTCCAGAACATATAAAGGTTGTTATATGCCCGGGTAACCATGATAACGTTAGATTAGCTGATCCTCAACCACCTTTATCGAAGGATCTAGTACCTGAATTAAAAAACCTTGATAACTTCTATTTTATTTCTAGTCCAGGCTATGTAAAAATTGATGAACTAACCGTTCTAATGTACCATGGTTATACCTTTGATTGGTTCGTTTCGGATATATTTTACATAAGGAAAAAGGGAGGATACGAGAATGTTCAAGAAATAATGAAGTTCATGCTGATGATAAGGCATTTGAACCCAACACACGGAAGCAACCCATATATACCATATTATAACGATGATCCTTTGGTTATAGACCTATTACCAGATATATTCCATACAGGACATATACATAGAGCAGATTATGGTGTTTATAGAGGTATAGAGCTATTTAACTCCTCTACTTTTCAAGGTTTAACTAAATACCAAATAGAAATGGGCCATAAGCCAGAACCAGGAATTGTATACCTCAGAAACATTAAAACTGGTGAGGTATTATCGATAGACTTTATTAATGAGAAGATAAGTCGTTGTCATAATAAATAAAAAACTTTTTTATAAGTATTTCTTATGAACCTAAAGATAATAAAGGAAAACGATAAAGAACTGGAAATATTGGCGGAGAAAGAAAAAGCAACTATTTTCATGCTATTAAAAGAGGAATTAGATAAGGATCCGGATGTTATCATGTGTGCATGGAAGGAAGACCATCCACTATCGAAGAATATTCATTTTTATATAAAGACTAATGGAAAAAAGAGTCCAAAGGAAACGTTAATGGAGTACGTTAATAAGTTGATCAAGAAACTGGAAGACTTCGAGAAGGTCTATAATAAAGCTTTACATGGAAAAAATAAGTAAAATAGTATTAGATACATCTGTATTAATATCCCAATATATTTCTAAAATCTTGGAAGAAAGGAAAATAGAAGTAGATGAAATTATAATTCCATTACCGGTATTAGCAGAGCTCCAGCATCAAGCTAATAAGGGATTAGATAAAGGATTCGTTGGTTTAAGGGAAGTACAAAAATTGAGGGAACTTTCGGGGAGATATGGATATAAGATCTTGATATTAGGGGAATATCCAAGGGAGGAAGATATAAAGTTTGCAAAAATAGGCAAAATAGACTTTTCAATATTAGAAATTGCCAAGAGGATTGGGGGAACCTTGTTTACATCAGATAGGGTTCTCTATGAGCTATCCTTATCTTACGGTGTAGATGCGAGATACGTAAGTTTGGTTACATCTGAAAGACCATCCTATGAAAGGTACTTTACCGAAGATACGATGTCCATACATATAATAGAGGGCTGTAAAATAAAAAGGAAGAGGGGTAGCCCAGGGAATTGGTATATAGAAGAAATAGATGTTTCTATGGATAGAAAATCTATAGAAGATCTAATAGAGGAAATAATAAGCTTAGCTAGATCCAGGAAGGATAGTTTTATAGAGATAGAGAAGCCCTATAGCATCATCGTTCAACAAGGTATCTATAGGATAGTTATCGTAAAACCTCCTTTATCGAGTAACTATGAAATAACGATTGTGAGACCAATAACAAAGAAGAAGCTAGAAGATTATAGGTTAAGTGAACGTTTGTTGGATAGGCTAGAGAAGAGTGCAGAAGGGATAATTATAGCTGGAAGACCAGGATCTGGAAAGTCTACTTTTGCTCAGGCTTTAGCTGAATGGTATAAGGAAAAGGGGAAGATTGTAAAGACTGTGGAATCTCCTAGAGATCTAATAGTTTCTCCAGATATTGTCCAATATTCAAAAAATTTTGCTAAGTTTGGTGAAATACATGATATCCTTCTACTATCTAGACCGGATTATGTAATATTTGATGAAATGAGAACAACAGAAGACTTTAGGTTATACATAGATTTAAGGTTTGCGGGAGTTGGTATGATAGGTGTTGTGCATGTGGAGAGACCTATAGATGCCATCCATAGATTGATTTCGAGAACGGAATTGGGTATAATCCCACATATAGTAGATACGATAATATTCTTAGAGAAGGGGAACATAGAGGAGGTTTATACGTTATCCTTAAAAGTTAAGGTTCCTACAGGAATGGTTGAAGAGGATTTGGCTAGACCGGTTGTTGAAGTTAGGAACTTTATTACGGATGAGTTAGAGTATGAGATATATACTTTTGGGGAGGAGATTGTTGTAGTACCAATAAAGAGAGTTGAAAAGGATAAGCTATCCTTATTATTGTCGGAAATACTCAAGGAGAAATTCAGTTCTAAGTATGAGGAGGTTACAATAGAGGTTAGGGGAAATACCATTGTCTTTATCTTGCCTAAAAACCTTAAAAAGAGGTTTTTAAAGAATGAAAAGAGTTTTTTAAGGAAGCTAAAGTATTCTTATGGATTTAACATTGAAGTAGTTTCTAAGAAGGATCTATCGTTTTTTCAATTGAAAAGGTATGAGATAAGAGACGGCTATATTATTTTAGATTTTGGAAAAGAACTTGCCAGAGAAAAAGTTCTAATAGTATCGGATGATAATGTAATTGCAAAATTGAACTTGGATAAAAGAGGATTAGTAAAGATAGATATCAATTCCCCAATAGGCAATAAAATAAGAGAAATTCTATCATCAAAAGGAAAAATTTATGCGAAAATTTAGTTATTAAATATGAAAAGAATAGCAATTATAGATAGAGAAAAGTGTAGAGCTCCAGAAAAGTGTAACTATATATGTATTTCAGTTTGTCCTGTTCAGAAGAATAATAAAGAGATTTTTAAGATAGGAGAAGATAAGAAACCTTTAATTGAGGAAGAACTATGTATAGGTTGCGGTATTTGTGTAAAGAAATGTCCTTTTAATGCTATAATGATCATTAACTTAGTTAAGGAGCCAGAATCAGATCTGGTCTTTCAGTATGGTCAGAATACATTTAGGCTTTATGGATTACCGGTTGTAAAAGAGAAATCCATAGTTGGCATAATCGGTAGGAATGGAATAGGAAAATCTACTGCTATTTCTATCTTTGCTGGTATACTGAAACCTAATTTTGGGGAATATAATAAGAACTTTGATGAAAAGGAGATAATAAAGAGGTTTAGAGGAACAGAATTACAGAAATATTTTGAAAATTTGTATTCTAAGAAAATAAAGGTATCCTATAAGCCTCAAAACGTCTTTATATTTATAAAACTATATGGGGAAAAATCTGTAGAAGAAATTTTAACCAGTTTAATTAAATCTAAAGAGGAAATGGATAGAATAATAAGAGAATTTAGGATAGAGAATATAATGAAAAGAAAAATAAAAGAGTTATCTGGTGGTGAATTACAAAAGATATTATTTTTATTTTCATCTTTAAAGGAACATAACTTGCTTTTATTAGATGAACTAACTAATTATTTAGATATATATGAAAGAGTAAAAATAGCATCATACCTATTAGAAATTAAGGAGAAGGGAGACTCTATAGTATTAATAGACCATGATCTATCATTCATAAATACCTTAGCCGATATAATACACATAGTTTATGGAGTTCAGAAGGCTTATGGTATATTTTCTTCTCCAATTGGAACGAGTGATGGAATAAACCAATACCTCTCAGGTTTCATAAGGAAAGAGAACATAAGGATAAGAGACAAGCTTATAAGGTTGGATGTAAAGCCTTATACGGATAAGAAGTTAGGTAAGGATATTGTATCTTGGAAGAACCTATACGTTAAGCTGAACGGGTTTGAGTTAATATCGGAGGGAGGATCCATAAGAGAAAACGAAATAGTTGGTGTTGTTGGTAGAAACGGAATAGGAAAATCTACTTTTGCAAAAGTACTGGCCGGTGAATTAAGTTATGAGGGGGAAGTTAGTAAGGAATGTGAGATATCTTATAAACCCCAATATTTTGATTTTTCGGATGAAGATTTAAATGTTGATCAATTTATAAGAAAGTTTAATCCAGAATATAGAAAAGAATACAATGAATATCTGTTTAGACTAGGCTTATCCGATCTTTTAGATCATAAAATTAGCTCTTTATCTGGTGGAGAGGCTCAAACTTTATACTGTTTCTCTGTTTTGGTTAAAGAAGCAGATTTATATATTTTAGATGAACCGTTTGCTTTCCTAGATATAGAGCAGAGGATAAATATGGCAAAGTTTATAAGAGATATAATAAAGATAAGGAACAAAGCAGCTTTAGTTATAGACCATGATATAGTGTTATTAGATTACGTTTCTGATAATATAATGTTCTTTGATGGAGAGCCAGGAAGAAGAGGTATAGTTAATAGACCTGTAGAAAATAGGATAGCCTTTAATATGTTCTTAAAGGTAATTGATATTACAATGAGGAGAGACGAGAAGAATGGGATACCAAAGATAAATAAGATTCATAGTTATTTAGACAGATTACAAAAAGAAAGAAAAGAATATTATATATAAAAAACTAAGAGGATCCCAAGAACCTATAGATTGTTGTACCGCAGTTTGGACACTTACCCTTTACAGCCTTTCTTCCATTCTTCAAAGTTATTATCTGTGGATCCTTTATTTCTACCTTTTTCTTACATTTTACACAAAATCCTTCATATTTCTCTGCCATACCATTAATATTGAAAGAGTATTTAATAATTTTTCTATGTAACTTGTTCAAAGATTTATTAATTTTTATTTTTATTATTATTCTTTAAATTTACTAATATTTTATTGTCTTTTTTTATAACTTCTATAGGGAGATTTAAACTTTTTATATATTCATCTATTTTTTCTAAGTTATAACCTTCAAATATCCAATAATTTTCCTTTATAATATTTGCAATTTTCAGAAGTTTATTGTATTCTTCTTTCATTTTTTCCAAAGTTTTTTCTTGATTTTCTATAATTCTTTTTATTTCCTCCTTTTTATTTTCTATTTCCCTTTTCTTATTTTCAATTATTTCCTTAAAATACATTTCCTCAAAAAACTCGTTTACTTCTTTATACCAGCTGTTATCATAAAGAATTTCTTTCTTTTCTAAAATATAGAGATATATATCATATATCTTCCTTATTTCTTCATCAGAAAGTTCTTTTATTGGTTTATTTTTTTCTATACCTGCTTCCTTTAGTATATACTCAGCATATTTTTTTGATAACCCAAAATCTATTGCTAAACACCTAACGATATCTTTCTTATCACTCCTTTCAATAACTTCAAGGAATTCCTTAAATTCTTTTGGTAATGAAAAGTTCTTTAAAGGTTTTTTGTATGTTTCTCCAATAGATATATTCCTATAACCGAAGTTCTTATACCTATTAGCATACAATATCTTATCTTTTTTATCAGTTACTATTATCAGACCTTTTGGTAAGAGTTCTATATAAATTCTTTTATCTTCTATTTCAAACCTAACTATCTTATCATCTTCTAAGAAAATGTTTAATTTTTTATTCAAAAAATCTTTTTTTAACCTTTCAACAAACTTGTTTTTTATTTTTTCTAGTTTATTGTTCGAAAGGAATATTATTTTCTCTGGAACTACGTAAAGGTATCTTTTATTCAAATCTCTTTTATATATTTCAAAAACATAGGCATTTCCTACAGAAAATATATCTCTTATTATTGAGTTATTTATTTTCTCCCCATTTTCATTAAACCATTTTATTAGATCTATATAGGTAATATTCATTTTTGATATAGTACTTATAATGTTTAAGCTATTTTATTCGGAAAAAATTTTTAAATTTTAAGATACTATTATCATAAAATGGCGGTAACAAACCGGGATATAAGATGTAGGACAATGGACGATCTGTTAGTAACATTAGAGAGTGTAGTACCAGAAGAGGATAAGGTAATGTGCTTAAGAGACATGGGAATTACTAACATACATAAATATGGAGAATATATGGCAAATTTAGAAAAATCTATTAAAGAAAAAGAAGAAAGAAAAAAAGAGCTAGAATCTATAGTGGAATTAGAAAAGGAAAAGAGTGATATAAGGTATGCTCCAATTGAACTTTTACCAGGAACGCTATTAGCTTATGTTGCTTATAAATTTTTCGAAGCTTCTGCAATGAATATCGTCGAAAATTATAAATATTATGGATTAGGCGCTTATGTTGGTTCGGTTATAACAAGTTTAATTGGTCTTTGTATAGGTATACCCGGAGCAGCTCTTCTTTGTGGTGCTTTTAAAGATATAAAAAACTATATTAAAGCGAAATATATTGAGCATAAAATAGGAAAAATTAACGTAGAAGAATTGAAAAAAGAGTTGAATAGACTAGGAGAAGATCTGAATAAAGAGAGAGAGTTATACAGTTTATTAAAGAATTATTATAATAAGATATTTTAATGTAGATAAAAATAGACCTCTTTATTTTTAATTATTTTTTAAAATTTTTATCAGAGATACTCTTAACAATTTTCTTAATATTTTTATGAAGCATAATAGTTATATAGATGATGAAGATTCGGGGCCTTGAATGGTGAAGAAAAGGTTCCATCCTGAGAGAGCGGGGGTGCCCGAGAGGTCAAAGGGGTCGGGTTGAGGTCCCGATGGATTAGGTCCGTCCGGGGTTCGAATCCCCGCCCCCGCATAGATTGTGATGAATAAAAGGCTCTAAACGTTTACTGTGATACTTCTATGTAAGGTCTCATCCCAGTATAGCTTTTATTCCTTTAAACGAATTAAATAATAATGCTAATAATAGCAGAAAAACCGTCAGTTGCCAGAAACATTTCATACTTCTTATCCAATGGAAACTATAGGAGAATAAAGTTTTCTAATGGAATTTATTATTATTTCTTGAAATTGGATGGGGAAAACATTTTTGTTGTTCCATCTATAGGACATTTATATACAATCTCTGATATGAAGAGGGATTTTAGTTATCCAACCTTTAACTATAAATGGGTCCCCTCTTATTATGAGGATAGAATATTCATAAAGAAAAAATATATCGAGATGTTTAGACAATTTTCCAATGAAGATAAAGTAGTTTTAGCTACAGATTATGATATAGAAGGAGAGTTGATAGGATATAACATAATAAGGTTTGCTTTGAATAGAAGGGATGCTAATAGGATGATATTCTCCGCAATTACTAAAAAAGATATATTAAATTCTTTCTATAATCAAAGGGATAATATAGATTACGGAATGGCAATAGCTGGAGAAGTTAGGCATATAGTTGATTGGTTATATGGTATAAACCTCTCCAGGATACTTACAAGATCGCTCTGGCATTATACAAAGGATTATATCTTAAGTATAGGAAGGGTTCAGGGACCAACCTTAAAAATAATCTTAGAAAGGGAGAAAGAAATAGAAAATTACAAACCCGAGGAGTATTATGTTCTATCCGCAGTTATATTGAAGGATAACTTAAAGATAAAGGCAGTTTATAGGGAAAAATTGAAGAGTAGATCGGAAGCAGAGGATATAAAGAAGAGGATTGGAAAAAGTGTTAAAGTAATTGATGTAAAAGTAGAAAAGTTATCAGAAGCTCCTCCCCATCCCTATAACCTAACGAACATCCAAGTAGATGCTTATAAACTATATAAAATATCCCCAAAATCAACCTTAGATATCCTGCAGAGTTTATATGAGAGGGGATACGTTTCATATCCCAGGACATCTTCTGAAAGACTTCCGGATACAATAGACTTCAGAAGTATAATAGAGAATTTAGGTGAGATAAGCACATACAGAAGATTTTCAGAAGCTTTGGTCAGTAAAAGGGTTTTAAGACCAAACAATGGAAAGAAGGAAGATGTCCATCCAGCAATACATCCAACAGGTATAATCCCATCTAATTTATCTAAAAAAGAGTTTTTGATATATGATTTAGTTGTTAGAAGGTTCTTTGCAACTTTTATGGATCCTGCAATCTTGGAGAGGAATATAGTTCTATTTAGTAACGGTTTAGAGTTTGATTACAAGAAGTGTATTAGTAAGGGGTGGATGGTTGTATATTGGAATATTCTATCGAAGGTTTTCCTGGAAATTAACTTTAAGGTTGGGGAAGTTTTGAACGTTGAGAAGGTATCTATAAATAAGAAGAAGACTCCTCCACCTCCTAGATATAACCAAGCTTCCCTTATAAAGAAGATGGAGGAATATAACCTGGGTACCAAATCCACGAGGGCGGAGGTTATTTCTATATTATATAATAGGAATTATATCGATGGTAGATCCATAAGGCTTACGAAACTAGGGGAGAAAGTGATCGATATATTCGAGAGATACTTTCCAGAAATACTTGATATAAACCTTACAAGAAAAATAGAAGATAAATTGGAGTTAATTATGAAGAATCCGGATTCTTCAATAAAAGATGAGGTTATAGGAGAAGTTATAGAGATTATAAAGCAAATATCTAATGGGTTGGATGAAAAAAAGATCGGGAAGGAGATCTATGATGCCATAAAATTACTTAATTCCAATAATACTTAAAATATCTCTTATCGTTTCTTCTGGATTTCTGTTATTATTAATAATAAATATTTTTTCTTCTTTTAGTATTTCCTTTAATTTTAGGTAGTTTTCCCTAACTTTTTCTAAGAAGTCTTTCCTCTCATACTCCGTTGTTATTCCCCTTTTCATTAACCTCTCTATTGCAACATCTACTGGAACATCAAGTATAAATACGTAATCCGGTTTTAATAGAGAGGAGTTTATCTTTTCTAAGAAATCCAAGGTAACACCCTTATATAAGAGTTGGTATGTATAGGAAGAATGGTAGTATCTATCTAGTATTACTATGAATCCCTTTGATATTTTATCCTTTATCTCAAGCTGATGTATCTGTCTATCCGCTGCAAACAACAGGGATAAGGCTTTACCAAAGTTCTCATTTAAATCATGCTTTTTCTCTATAATACTTTTTATAATAGCTTTTATGTCTGATCTAAAAGGTTCTTTAGTTAAGTATACCTTATATCCTTTATTTTCCAGGATATTCTTCAGTAATTCTGCAATTGTAGTCTTTCCGCAACCATCTATACCTTCAATTACAATTAACATAATACTAAATTGTCTTTATAGGTTTAATAATAGTGAATCTCCCAATTTTGGGGCATAAGCTTCGATGTTGAGTTTAATCCTTATGGAGTTAACTAGTTCGAAATATTTTGGATGTTCCCCGTGTACGACGAATATTTGTTTTGGTTTTGGTTTAAGATGCTTGATGTATCCCAATATTTCCCTTCTATCGGCATGACCGGAGAAACCATCGTATTTCTTATATTTTATTTTAACCTCTATCTTTTCGCTATCTATGATAAAGGATTTTTCTCCGTCCAGTATTCTTCTTCCTAGAGTTCCTTGTGCTTGATATGAGACAAAAGCTAACAAATTTCTCTCATCGTTTGCCAACCTTTTGAAGTATTCCAATATCGGTCCGCCCTGCATCATTCCAGAAGTCGATACCACTATATATGGCTCTTTTGATTCTATTATTTGATCCCTCTCCTTTGGATTAACCTTAACTATATATTCCTTCTCGAACAAGTTTTCTCCTCCTAATATCATAGTCCTTACGTAATCTGAAAGGAATTCTGGATATGCTGTATGTATCATTGAGGTTTCCCAGAGGATACCTTCGGTATATATGTTAACCCTAGGAAGTTCTCCATTCTCTATGTTTTCAATCAACGTTAAAAGTATATCTTGAGCTCTTCCAACTGATAGAACAGGTATTAGAACTTTTCCATTATCTTTTAATACATCTTTAATATCTTTAATGAACATTTTCTCAGTTTCTTCCCTTGGTGGATGGTAATCGTTATTTCCGCCATATGTAGACTCTATTATTAATGTTTCCAACCTTTGAAACAGTGTTTTTGGTTTATTCAAGAGCTTTGTTGGTATATACTTAAAATCACCGGTGTAGAGTATGTTATGTTTATTCTCTATGTTGATATGAACCATTGAGGATCCAATCACGTGTCCTGCATCATATAGGCATATTTTTATATCGGGTGTGATGTCTGTTACTTCTCTATATCCTAAAGTATATGTATGTTTTAGGAACTCTTTTATATCCTTTGCCTCATATAGGCTCTTTTTTCCCTGCATTTTACTAATTTTTACGTAATCTAACATGGAGAGGGATCCTATATCCCTCGTTGGTTCAGTTAGATATACGGGGCCCTTCCATCCCAACCTAAAGAGATATGGTATGAATCCTATATGGTCTAAATGAGCGTGAGTGATTATTGCAGCATCTAGATCTAAGATATTGAAGTCTTCTATGTTTATCGCAGGATATTTTTCTGTCCCTACGTCCATTCCAACTCCGCAATCTAATAGAACACTGCTCTCATCGGTTTTCAATAGAATACAGGATCTCCCAACTTCCCTAGTTCCACCCAAGAAGATTATTCTATAATTTCCCCTTTTTAATGTAGATTTTCTAGTTACTATCCTTTCCCCAACTTTGTTTAAAAAAGAAACCCTATACTTTGATTTTTTGTGTAAGTAAGATCTAACAATGTCTATTATTCTAGAAGATTTGAGTGGAGATCTCTTTATTACTATATTACAGAAAGTTTTTTCTCTTATTTCTCTGATAACTCCTTCATCTATTTTTTCAGGTTGATAGGTATCTATAACTATTATGGATCTGTGTCTCTCTAAAAATATGTTCTTATATTTTATTTTATATTTATTCAATATTTCTTCACATTTTTCTATTATTTTCTCTTCATTTTCTAATATTTTAGGACTTAGTCTAATTTCTATCCTTTTTTTATATTTCTGAGCTAAGTTTTTGCCTATCTCAAATCCATTTAAAAATATTTCCTTGTTTGTTACATATACTATAATCTTAGCTGCTTCAAATACAACTTTTTCTACATCAGATTCCTTAAATTCCGATAATATTTGAGTTTTTATATCATTCATCATGAATTACAATTCTATATATTTATTTGATTTATTTTATTAAATTTTAATAAAAAATTATTCAGGTTTTTCAATCCTTTTTTCGATTTTATATGTCTCCTTCTCAATACCCTCTTCAGTGACTACATATACGTCTATACCCTCCCCAGTTCCTAGGTCCCTTTCAATAGCAGATAGTACAGCTTTTTTTGCAAGTTCTTTTGCCTCATCTTTATCTAAGTCTTTCTTATAACTGGATTCTAAAACACCCAATGCATACATCATTCCAGAACCAGTTGCTATAAAATCATCATGCTTTGTTAGACCTCCAAGTTCGTCTATCATATAAATTGAGAAATCGTTTCCATCCTTTCCAGCAATTATTATCTCTGTATAGAACGGGAAGTATTTATATGAATACATTATCCTTGATAGTAAATTAGCAGCTTCTTCTGCTGTTACTTTTATTTTACTCCTTAGTTCTTTTAATTTTACTTCTGCAGATAGTATCTTTGCTAACATTTGTGCGTCCGCAACTAAACCAGCAGTTCCCATAACTATAGAATCCGTTATTTCGTATATCTTCTTAGTAGCCTTATCTATTACCATCAATGCACCTGCTGAAGCTCTTTTATCAGATGCTACTACTACACCATTTTTAAATTTTATGGCCACAACGGTTGTACCTGTTTTCTTCTCCATCTTTATTTTTTTGCGTATTTGCTTATAACCTCTTCTTCAAAGGAGGTTATAGCCTTTTCAGCCTCTTCCTCATTTTTAGCCCCTGTACAGACAAAACTACCTGTGTGGAAGACGAGGAAGGTAACTTCTATATCTTCCTTTTTGTATTTTATTATAGCCCCAGGAAATTGTTCAGGATTATATTCTACATTTTCTAAGGATTCAATAACCTTTTTACTAACACCTGGCATTTTTCCGTAGTAAGGTTCAGCCTTTCCTACGTAATCTTCTAATAAATTGTTTATGTCTATGTTATTATACTTAAACTTACCGTTAGCTACAAAATTTTTTATAGATATTGTATAATCATTTGAGGTGTCTATTCCTATGTCCTTCAGGGTTTTCCTTAATTCTTCAATATATTTCTTAGCTTCTTTTGAACTCTTTATTCCAGTTATTATCAATTTTCCGCTGTTAAACATTAATATTGTTACCTTCTTTTCATTTGTTTCAATCCTATATATTAACCCTGGAAAGTTCTCGGGATCATAAGATGCGTTCTCGAGCTCTATAGCTATCTTATCCAATGGAAGTCTAGTTTTAAGATCAGCCGCTATAACAACGTTAGAAGGCTCCCAGGTAGCCATTTATAAATTGTAAAAATAAACTTTATAAATTACCAGCCTATATTAAAATTTTGATCTCTATCTTTCTATTGTCGATATAGAAAGTTTCATAGTCTTTGTCTCCTGCTTTCTCATCAGATATCATTATTTCTGAATCAGTTTCTTTTTCTAATTGGTTTTTATTTTCTTCCAGTATTTCTATCAATTTTTTATCACCATAAATTATAAATTTACATTTTTCACTTTTTCTTAATCCATTTTTCTTCCTCATTTCCTGTAATCTTCTTTTTATTTCTCTATATAACCAGTCTTTTTCTAAATTTTCATCAAAGTATGTATCAAACTTTATATAGACATCTATCTTAGCTATTTTTTCAAATTCCTTATCTATTTCTTTTGCTATCATAATTTCTCTAACGTTTAAACTTTCTTTTATTATCTTTTCCAATTCTTTAATTTCCTCTATTATTTCTCCTTTATCTGAATAGAGGTAAAGGCTCCTTAAAGGTTTCCTTATGTTTATGCGCAGAGAGTTCCTTAACCTTAGTCCAGCTTCCAATATATATTCCAAGATCTCTTTTTGTTTATCAAGCTCTTCATCTAAAAATTCTTTGTTTACTTCTGGAAGATCTTCCAGAATTATACTCTCCTTGTTTATTCCAAAGCTTTCCTTTAAGTTCAAGAATATAGCTTCAGATATGTGCGGTGTTATTATAGAGAGCAGGTTTATTGTATCGTATAGGACTCTATATATTACCCATAGAACGGTTTTATAGCCTTCTTTTATCCTTTCTCTAGTTATTTTTATATAGAACCTCGATAGTTCTAGGAAGAGTTTCTCTAAGATTCTACCAGCCTTCCATATTTCATACTTATCTAATGCACTATACAATTCCGTTTTCGTCTTTTCTAAGAGATATAGCATATATCTATCCTCCCACTCCAGTTTTTCCGGTTTATACTCTGTTGGATTAAAGTTATAGTATCTACAATACTCCAAGAGATATATATGAGTATTCCAGAGTATATTCAGGGAGTTCTTCTTTACCTCAAGATCTTCCCATCTAAATGTTAGTTCTTCATAAGCTTCAGTTATCGATGAGAGATACAATCTTGCAACATCTACAGGATATTTCTCTATTATATCTAATGGAGATACAACGTTTCCAAGAGACTTACTCATCTTCCTTCCCTCTTTATCGAGTACGAATCCATGGACGTATACGTTCTTATAAGGTATTTTACCGAAGTATATCTCCCCTAGGACGGCTAGAGAGTAGAACCATCCCCTTAGCTGATCATAACCTTCTATTATGAAATCAACTGGGAATACTTCTGTAGCAAAAGTTGCAGAACCTGAATCTATCCATACATCCAGTACATCCTTAACCCTCTCCATTTCTTCTCCACATACATCACACTTCATCTTATACCTATCTACCTCTGGTATATGGAGATCGTAGTTGTATATCCAGATCATCTCATAATCCTTACTTCCAAAGGATCTAACAATATAGAACTCTTTTTCGGCTTCTTCTAAAACTTTTTCGTTGAGTTTTTCAACTATTATTATATCTTTATCTTCTGATTCATTAAATAAATTCTTTAAATCCGATATATTAGAAATCTCATTAATATATCTTATTTTATTTTCATTGAAATATCTTTTTAGCATTTCCTTTGCATAATCGCTCTTTTTTACTGCAATATATATCCTTTTAGCATCTTTTTTCAGTTCTTTAACGTCCTTTGGTATTTTTATATGTCCATTCTTGCATCTCCATATTGGAAGTGGAATACCCCAATACCTTTGTCTTGAGATTACCCAATCAGGAGCAGATTTTATTACGTTTTCAAATCCAATCTTTGCAGAACTTGGTATAAAGTTTACTTCAGATAGATCCATCAATAGCTTTTCTTTTATCTTTCCGATATTTATGAACCACTGGTTTGATAGTTTTATTATAACTTTAGATCTACATCTCCAACATATTGGGTAGTCATGTTCATATAATTCAAATAATAGCAGGAGCTTTTTCTTTATTAGAAGGTTTATCCATTTTAAATCATCCTTTTTAGCAATCCATCCATCGAAGGCTTTTATATTCCTTACGATTCCTTCGTCATCAACCGTGTTGAAGGGTTTAACGTTATATTTCTTACCGACTTCATAGTCCTCGAAACCACATCCAGGTGCGGAATGGACCAATCCCGTACCTTCTTCAACGTTTACGTATTCTCTAGATAGCCATATCTTAAAAGAGTTCGGGTACTCTTCCTTTATTCTATCTATAATATCCTTCATCTCCTCATAGAACGGATGAATATATTCTTTTCCTTCTAACTCGTATCCATAGAATTCTTCCACTATTTCATAATCTACCTTCAATTTTTCTTTTATTGTCTTCAGGAAGTTGGTTGATACAATCCAAAACTCTTCCTTGTTTTCGCTTTCTAGATCTATCTTCTTTATATTCTCTCCTTCAACTTCTAATTCCTTTAAAAATATGCTTTTTACCTTTATTTTTGCATATTTTTCATCGGGATTTACCATAATACCTAAGTTAAAGGTGAGAGTCCATGGGGTAGTTGTCCAGATTATGAAATATTCATTTTCCTTTTCTTTAGATCTAAACTTTACATATATTGATGGATCTTTTGATTTCTTATACATTGGATCCATATATCCGAGTTCTATTTCCTGATTCGAGAGAGGCGTTTGACATCTTGGACACCACCAAACAGGTTTTTGCTCTTCATATATTAATCCTTCCTCGTAAGCTTTCCTTAAGGCCTCCCAAACTTTTTCTATGTAATCGTTTTGGATTGGCATATAAACGTAGTCTGTATCCTGCCAGTGAGCTATTGTATCATATAACTTTACGAATTCTAACATATTACCATATGCGAATTCCTTACATTCTTTTATAAATCTTGATAGGCCTATCTTTGTTTCTATTTCTTTTTTGTTTCTTATATCAAGCTGTTTTTCTACTTTTTCTTCTATTGGTAATCCATGCATATCGAATCCTGCCCTAACTTTTACTTCATATCCTTTCTTTGCGAAATACCTTAATATAACATCTTTTAATATCCTATTCCACATATGTCCTAGATGTGGTAAACCCGTTGTATATGGTGGACCTTCTAAGAAATTAAACTTCTTCCTGCCAACGTTCTTTAAGACCCATCTTTCATAAATCTTGTTTTCATTCCAGTACTCCTTTACTTTTCTCTCTGTATCTTTTGAATAAAACTTATCCATTAATCCGACAGGTCATAAATCTATATAAAGCTTCAACATTTTAAACTTTTTTTAAGGAATAAGGAAATGGCGAAGATAGTTATAACGGATAAGCATATACTAGTTATTGTATTTGCTATATCTATTTTATCCCTCCTATTAGGACTGTTTAATACCTATCAGGTTTATAGCATTGCAAGTTCTATTAGCATTTATAATAGCCTATCCACAATAAATCTACCATTTTTAAGTGTTTTAAACCCGGTTTATGGAAATTCTTCTAGTATATTAATTTTTGAGTATTTAGATTATCTCTGTCCATACTGTGCGAAGTTTGAGGTTGAAACCTTCCAGAAATTGAAGGAGAAGTATATTGATAGAGGGAGGGTTAGCTATGTTGTGAAGAACTTTATTGTTCACGGACAGGATGCCGTTAATCTAGCTTTATATGCATCATGCATATACAGCAATAATGGACCAAGTGAATATCAGGATTTTAAAGAGAAAATATATAGAGCCCTTTACGATTCTATATTTGTTAAGAGAAATTATACGGAGTTTCAGAGTTCACTAGAAAGTATATTGTCTGGTTATAATATTGAAAGGTGTTTGAACAATAGCTCCTTTGTAAACTTGACTATGCAGGTATTGAGTATAGATACTAATGAAGCTATGGTCTACAATTTAGAAGGAACTCCAGGATTCTTAATTTTGATAAGGAAAGATTTATTACCTGAAGAAAAGCTTAGGGAAGTTAAAAAATTGCTTGATAGCTATAAAAGTAGGGGTATGAGCTATTCAATGTGGTTATCTTCTGATAGAAACTACGTTGTTATAAGCTTTGCTGGGGCTATGTCATTCGATTTCTTCGATAAGTTCCTTAGCGTTATTTAAATTATTTTTAAATTTTACATAATCTTATAGTTAAATGCCAAGGCAAAAACCACATATAAACGTAGTAACTATAGGGCATGTAGATAACGGAAAATCAACATTATTAGGAAGGCTATTATGGGATCTAAAGCTAATAGATGAAAAGATCTTAGAGCAGTATAGACAGCTAGCGAAGGAGCTAGGAAAGGAAACATTCGAGTTCGCCTTCGTTATGGATAAGACTAAGGAGGAAAGGGAAAGAGGACTAACAATTGATCCAACTTTCTATAAGATAGAGACTAAGAAGTATGAGATAACGTTCGGAGATCTACCAGGACACAGAGACTTTATTAAGAACATGATTACTGGTGCTAGCCAGGCAGATGCGGCAGTATTGGTTGTATCTGCAAAGCCAGGTGAAACTGAGACAGCTTTAGGACCAGATGGACAGGGAAGAGAGCATTTATTGTTGATTAGAACCTTAGGTATACCACAGTTTATAGTAATAGTTAACAAGATGGATGCTGTAAATTATGATCAGAAGAGGTTTGAGGACGTTAAAAACATGGTATTGAACCTAGCAAGGCAGATTGGATACGATCCAAATAAGAACATAAAGGCAATAATTCCTGTATCTGCTTATAATGGTGATAACGTAGCAAGTAAATCCAGCAGAACACCATGGTATACTGGTCCAACCTTTTATGAAGCTTTAGATCTATTTGACGAACCACCGAGATTGGTAGATAAGCCATTAAGGTTGCCTATAGAGGATGTATACTCTATTAAAGGTGTAGGTATAGTACCTGTTGGAAGAGTAGAATCTGGAAAGATGAGACCAGGAGATAGGGTAGTAATATTACCATCAAAGAAGCCAAATGGGGTTGTAGGTGAAGTTAAATCTATACAGATGCATCATCAAGACTTAGATGAGGCAGTAGCTGGAGATAACATCGGATTTAACCTTAAAGGTGTAGAGAAGCAGGATATAGGAAGGGGAGATTTGGTTGGAAAGATAGGAGAGCCAATGCCAAAGATGGTAGAAGAGTTAACGGCAAGAATAGTTGTTTTATGGCATCCATCAGCAATATCGGTAGGTTATGCACCAGTAGTACACATCCATACAGCTTCCGTACCAGTCAAGATAGTAGAGATAGTTTCTAAGATAGATCCAAGAACTGGACAGGAAATAGAGAAGAATCCACAGTTTATAAAGACCGGAGATGCAGCAATTGTAAAGATAGTACCACTAAAGCCATTGGCTGCAGAAAGATACCAAGATTTCCCAAACACATCCTTAGGAAGGTTTGCAATAAGAGATATGGGTAAGACAATAGCAGTAGGACAGGTATTAGAAATAAAAGAGAAAAAGGTTGAAATAAAGGCTTAATAAACTATTTTTTTATTAAAATGTATTTGAGGATAAAGCTCTGGAGTACTAATTTGGATTCCCTAAATTCCTTTACAAACGATATTCTAAGCATAATTGAAAAATTAGGAATAGAAAAGAGAGGTCCAATAAACTTGCCAACTAAGGTATTTAGAGTACCTACAATGAGGACTCTTGGAAAGAGAGGTACCAAAATTTATGAGACCTATCAAATGAGGATTTATAGGAGATTTGTAGATGTTGGCTATGATGAAAGGTTTATTAAGAACTTTTTAAGGTTACAGATACCCACAGAGGTAAAACTTTTAATGAAGATAATTAAGAAATAATTTTTATTTTTTCATAATTTATATTTTTATGAAGTATGTTGTAGTAAGACCAAGGGGTATATATGTCTTTAATGAGAGGTTGGAGAAGGAAGATTTCATTAAAGTTGAACTAGAGGAGAGTGAGATAATAGATATACTTTCTGGTAAATTACCTGAAAGAGTTAAGAAATATATAAAGGAAGATTATGTATTTTTGGGACAGAAGTTCGAAGGTTATAATAGTGATTTTGATAGAGATAAAATAAGGAAAGCTTTGGATATTATATCCATGGAAGAGGAGGGAATAGATCAATCTAAATTCTATATAGCAACAAAGATGGGAATAGCAAAGTCCATAACTAGAGATCAGCTTATAATCCAAATAATTATGCTGTTAGATGATATAAACAAGATAACAAACTTAATGGTTGAAAGGTTTAGGGAGATATATAACCTTTACTTACCTGAAGTCTCTCAGATGATTGAAGATCATGAAAAGTTCCTAAAGAGCGTTATAGGAAAGAGGAGAGAAGATTTGATGAAGGAATTTAAGATAGATACAACGATGGGGGGAGAACTAAAGGATAAAGATGTAGAAATAATTAATAAAATCGGAGAAAAAATATTAGATCTCTATAAGTTGAGGGATACATTAAAGGACTATGTAGAAGAGTTAATGAATGAAGTTTGCCCGAATTTATCTAAAGTAGCTACACCAACGATAGGTGCAAGGTTAATTGCCTTAGCTGGTGGTCTGAGAGAACTAGCGATACTCCCATCTTCAACTATACAGGTACTCGGTGCTGAAAAAGCCTTATTCAAGCATCTTACCAAAGGTACTCCGCCACCAAAACATGGTGTTATATTCAACCATCCTCTAATACAGAAGCTACCCAGAAAGCAGAGAGGTGCTATGGCCAGAACTTTAGCTTCAAAGATAGCGATAGCAGCAAAAGTTGATGCATTTACACCAGGAAAGCTTGTTTACGAATCTTTAATAAAAGAACTGGAAGAAAGGTTTAATGAACTAAAACAGGAGAAAAAATGAAACTCATACCATTAAAAGAGAATCCTAAGATATTTAGAGATGATAAATGGAGGTTATATACTAAGAATTTAGTTAAGGGACAGAGTGTATATGGGGAGAAGTTAATTGAGTATAAGGGAGAGGAATATAGAGAATGGATAGCAAATAGATCGAAGTTGGCAGCAGCCATAAAGAAGAAGATCGGAAAAATACCGATTGAGGAGGGAGATAAGGTATTATATTTAGGTATTGCTGCAGGTACGACGGCTTCTCATATATCGGATATAATCGGATGGAAGGGTCTAATATACGGTATAGATGTTGCTCCAAGAATACTTATAGAATTGATGAAGTCTATAGGAAAGAGGAAGAATATAATACCGATCTTGGCCGATGCTTCTAAACCAGATCTTTATCTATCTATAGTACCAAAGGTAGACCTAGTTTATCAGGATATAGCACAACCACATCAAGTTAAGATACTCATAAATAATGTGGATTTATTCTTGAAGAATAAAGGCTATGTTTTCTTTGCTGTAAAAGCAAGATCCATTGATGTCAGTAAAGATCCAAGGTTAATATTTGATGAGGTAGGAAAGGAATTAGAAGAGTATGGTTTTAAGATAGTTAACAAGGTTAGATTGGAACCTTACCATAAGGATCATATGATGTTCTTGTTACAGAAATAAGTTTTTTATTTTTTATAAAGAATCTTTATTGATGGCCCTGATAGGTAGGAGGATAATAAAAAATAGGAGGAATATGGAAATGATATCCTGTCCACTATGTGGACATGTTTTCTATTCTACAAAGCAGTATACGAAGCACCTTAATAAATCACATTTAAGGAAAGTTCCAAAGGATAAGAGGAGAAGGAAGAAGATGCTTAAAGGACTTCTAATATTGAAGATAAAGAAAGAAAATAATATAGAGTTAGAGAAATATGAAAAAATATTGGAACTAAAGTCTAAACTTAATAATATTAAGCTGTAAAAAGCTTTATTTTTTCCTCTCCAGATATTTCTTTGATTATCCTCTGAGCTAGTATCTTTTTAATATTTTTTAAACCTTTAACTCTGTTTTCTATATCGTTATAAGATTTAAATGGTTCTCTTTCTCTCTCTTCAAGTATTCTATCTAATACAGCTTTACCTATTCCGGGTATTAGCTCTAAGGAATGTAATCTAACATTTATAGGACCTGCTTTATTAAAGAATTCAACGAATTTACTTTCATATTTTTCTAATATTTTCATTATGGCATTTTCCAGATTTTCTTTTGCTAACAGAGTTAGTTCTTCATATTTTAGCCTCTTAATTATTGATTTTACTTTTTCCCTTTTGCTGCTTCCTATATAAACTTCTTCCAAGTACTCTACTTTAGTTCCCTGTTTTAGAGTTAAGAGTAAAAGTGTGAAATAGTATTCCCCTATTGCATATGCTGTAGGCTCTCTTAAGTTCTTTGATGGATCCCCTAATGGTAAGAAGTCTAGTATAACCGCATATTCTTCTATCTTACTATTTTCTAATCTCTTTTTGAACATAATTTTTATAGATATTTTTTAACTATCTCGAGTATCCTTTTTGTATCTTCCTTGGATAAGTTATAGGTGTATAGTATAGTCTTAAGTTCATCTTCATTCTTCGGTAGCATTTCAACTATCTTAATCCTTATATCTTCGGGGATATTTATATCCTTCAGTTCTTCATATAGTTTTTCTTGATCCTCCGGAGAAATTTTTTGTATAGTTTGTAAATAGTTCAAAGTTCTTGTTTCTATGTAAGTAAGTTCCCTTTCTTCCTTGTATTTTTCTAATAGTTGAAGTACTTTTCCAGGCAATATAGGATACATTTTAATTATATTCATCCTATTAAATTTCAGTCAAAGAATAAAAATATATTGTCTTTAAAATACATACATGGTTGATAGGAAGGGAAAGGGAAGTAGGAGAAAAACAAGGGATAAACTATCGAAGCATGTTAGAGATAGAGGAAAAATTAAGATAAGGTATATTCTAAAGGAGTATAATAGGGGAGATAGAGTATCTATTATAATAGATCCTTCTTTCCATGAAGGAATGCCACATCCGAGGTTTCATGGATTAACCGGTATTATCAAAAACAAGAGAGGAGATTGCTATGAGGTTATAATCAATGAAGGGAATAAGGAAAAGTTGATTATTGCACATCCTGCACATTTAAGGCCCTTAAAATCTTAGATTATTTTAATTTAAGGTTTTTTAGGTAACAGGTTTTTTGATAAATTATTTTATTTGGGCCCGCGGGGATTCGAACCCCGGTCAATGGGTCTGGAGCCCACCGTCCTACCTGGCTAGACTACGGGCCCATTCATATATTAGAATTCCTCTGTTTTAATATATCCATTCTTCTTTAACCATTCAACCTCGTTTTGTGAATACGTATATAGTATATCTCCCTTCCTATCACCATCTATCTCCCAGGGATCTACTAATACATATGCGTTTTTTATAAGGTATACCTTACTTGAAAGCTTCTTCGGTACCCTACATATCCTAACTTTACCATCCAGGCATTTAACTCTGGCATGTGCCCAACCAACTACTTCCTCAATTATCCCTATTACCTGTCTATCTTTAGGTAAAGGAGTTTCTTTATCATTATCTTTTCTTTTCATAAGGATATAATAAAAATAAAAAAGAAAAATATAATTACTACCTACCTAGTTACTCCTCTTCCTCTTCTTCTCCCCACTCTTCCTCTTCCTCTTCCCACTCTTCACCCCATAAATCCTCGTCCTCTTCAAAGTCCCACTCGTCTTGGAGATAGACTTTCATAGACAAAATATATAGCGAAACATTTATAAATATTTCCTGTATAGGAGGATGGTTAGGTAATACATTTTCCTGCCATGTTGCCTATCGTATCCCTTAACTTTTCTGCTAACCTTTATATCAAAACCCCTCCTTTTAATATCTTTCAGATGCTTTCTTATTATCCTTGTATCAGATAGGATATAGATATCTATGGAATTGTTGTTTAACTCCTCCAGCTTCTTTATATATCCTATTTTCTTAAATAAGTTGATCATTTCCTCCATTTCAGATTCTTCAATATTCCTTATTTGGATTATAGTATTATAATCTGTACTTATAGCTTTTTTACAATCCTCACATACTATATACTCTATCTTCGTCTTATTTGGTACTATTAGATCTTCTATTTTCTTATAGTCTATTTTTTTATTTTTATAAAAAACCTTTCCACAGTATTTACATATTTTTATTTTCTTTATAAAAATATCTCCCTCCTCCTTACTTTTTCTATAGCATTCTTCACATAGATTATCGTATAATTTATCGGTCTCTTTCCCGCAATTTGCACATGTCCTTCTATACTTCATCCTTTACTATAAATATATAGGGAACACCTTTTACATATCTAATCTCCCCAATATCATCGTCTTTTAAGATAGAGTTCTTTATTAGAATATCTATAGCCTCTTTCCCAATAGCATTTATCATTATTGCTTCCTCCAAAATTGAAGGTTCAACTTCGTTCACTTCTTCACCTATATAAAAATCGTTTATGGATATTACAACTTCTCCCTCCGAAAATTCTTTCCCATATAAATCTTTATCACATAAGATTAGGATCAATCCATCTTTAGACTCTATCTTTTTTAAAAAGATCATTAAATCTTATATGTTACCGGGGATTCTGCACCACAAGCTTCGCATTTTATGAAAGTTATCCTATCTTTTTTAACTAATACTGTATCCAACTTCTTGCATATAGGACATCTCACAAAATTTTCAATGAATTTATCTATTTTGGACTTTATAATATCTATGGAAATTTTTTTCTGTATTATTATAATGTTGTTTTCTATTTTACATCCTACATTTAGCTCTTTCTGTAAGAATTTCATTAATAGTTTAATATCTCTCCTTAATTTTTCTAATATCTCCTTTGTATTTTCTATATATGTAAATTTACCATGATAACTGATTTTTGGTAACGGTATTTCTATCTCTCCCTCTCCTTTTTTCAATACCTTTCCCTTCTCTTCTAGTTTTTTATATGCTTCATCTAACAATTTTAAATAGGATTTCATATAACTTTGTATTTATTTGAAGAAACTTCATAAATTTCACCAACGGATAAGAGGTCCTCTATGTATTTCCTTAGGCTATCTTCATCTAAGTCAAAGTATTCCTTTATTTCATCAAATGAAACACCTTCCCCCTTATCGCTCTCTTTTATGAACTTTAATATATCCTTTCTTATATCCCTTATATCAAATTCAATCTTTTCCTCTTGAACTTCCTTTTTTTCTTCAATTTTTGTTTTCTTTTTTGTTCTTTTCTTTAATTCCATTAAAAATAATTTTTTCCATAGAATTTCATCCTTTATATCTTCTATTTTTATCAATTTATTTATATAAACATAATTATTACCCTGAAATTCCTTTATTTTTCCCAATATTATAACGCTTGAAAATTTATCCACGTTTATGGGTTCATATAAGATCGATTCAAAGTAGCCCTTCGAATCTAGGCATTTAATTTTTATATATTTCCTTTCGTTAAGTATCTCCACTACCTTCCCTATTAGAGCAACGTTTTTATTAGTATATTCTCCTATTTCCGATGATAATATTGGTTTATAGTGCATTATGATGTTGGTAAAAACTTTTCAGGGCCAGATTCGTAAATATAACCTTCCTTTAGGAGTTTTTCTATAGTATTCTTTACATAATCTGGGTCTATATTTAACTTTTCGGAGCTCTTTAATATTTCAGAGATAGGTACTCCACCTGGAAAATCTTTTGAAAGCTCTTTTATTATTTCCAATATTTTACTACCTCTTTTTCTCTCTGTAGAAGAGAATCCTGTAGTTATAAGGTCTATATCAAGTTCAGAAGTTTCAGGGTTTATTCCAACTTGTCTTAAACTATAGGTTAGTAGAGATTCTGCCAATATTACATCCTCTTCTGTTACAACTTCCGATAACCTTATCTTTGCTGAAGCTTCAGCAAGCCTTCTTATAGAATTTAGCTGTCTCAAGGTAATTGGTATAGTCTCACTACTTGCCCTAGACCTTAGCTCTAAGTAGAACCTCTTTACCCTCTCTATTGCCCTATCTGTCCATTCAGGATTAATCTTCTTAGCATATGCTATATACTTTCTTAAAAGGTCTAGTGGAATTGGTGGTTGCGGCTTGTGTTTTAGGCTTCCCAATATTTCATCGGCAATTATTCCATCTATTTCTGGATTTGGGATATCCTGTAATATGAAGATAAGGTCAAACCTATTTATTATCGCTACTGGTAGATCTATTTGGTCTACTATACTCTTCATCCTATCCCATCTTCCGAACTTTGGATTAGCTGCTGCCAGTACGGATGTATCCGCCCTCAAAGTTGCATGTATGTTTGCCTTATCTATAGTAATGGTCTTATGTTCCATAGCTTCATGTAAATGTTGTAGTTCTTCGGTGGAAAGTTTATCCATCTCATCTATACATATTATACCACCAGAAGCTAAGACCAATGCACCAGCTTCTAACGTCCAGCCTCCCTTTAGTATCTCATCCTTCCTCACGGATGCCGTTAAACCTACCGAGGTAGCTGTTATACCAGTAACAAACCTTGATTTTGGTGCGATTTCATATACGCTCAATAGAAGGGTAGATTTACCCGTTCCAGGATCTCCAACTAATAATATATGAATGTTCTTTCTAAATTTCTTATCGTTTCTATCAGCCCCACCAACCAGTTGTAGGGCTATAGCTTTCTTAACAACTTCATATTGTTTTCCGAATATATCTGGGGCTATGGATCTAGCAATTAAAGATAATACATCCTCAGATTTTGCAATTTCTCTTATTTTACTCTCATCCTCAGGAGTTATCCTTATTTCCTCAATATCCTTATCCAATGGCTCTATATAGATAGCATCAATATACTTTTCTAGGAACAATTTATCTGTCTGTTTCTTGAGGTTTTTTACTATTCCAGCAATTCTTACTCTTGTTCCTGGTATTGTTTTTCTCTCCATCCTAGGTTCACAAAGGTCCTCCTTTAATATTACAACGATCTGATCGGGCTGTTCACCCTTTTCAATTTGTTCTGCAGGTTCTTCTATTAATAGCCTTTGTACGTCTATGTATCCCTCCTCTAACTTTATGAATTTTCCTGTAGTCTTCCTACAGATCGGGCATTTAATTGGTCTAAGTTTCTCTATACTAAATTCTTTTGTTTCTAGCCAGAATTCGTTCCCACATTCCTCATGTCTATATTTTACTTTATTAATAACTGGTACAACGCTAGAAGATACTTTTATTATTCCATCAACTTGAATTACTTTTCCATAATCTTCAGACCTTATATCCCTTATTCTCTTAATCCTAGTTTTATCGGAAATATCTTTTATTCTTACCTTAACGGTTTTTCCTAAATTCAATCTCTTAGTAAAATATAGAGAAAGCAGTTCTAAATATTTTTCAGGTTCTTCTAATATTTTTGTTGCTATTTCATGACCCATAGAGAGTAGAATTTTATTATATGGAATTACAACTGAAGACGAGACATTATTTATGTAATCTCTTATCTCTTCTTTGCAATTTTCAAATAATTTTGATAGATATTCTTCTTCTATTTCAATAGAGCTGCTTTTAGTTGTAATACTTAAGGTATCCATAATCAATACTTTTATTTAAACCTTAAAAAGGAGCTTCCATAGTAAAACTATAACTAAGGATTATAATTTTTATCTTACATCATTAAAATTAATACGGGCCCGTAGCTCAGTGGTGGAGCGCCGGCCTTATATGGTCGGGCTCCCTAAGACAGCCGGAGGTCGGGGGTTCGATTCCCCCCGGGCCCAGTTATATCCTTTCTACTGTATCTATCTTTAATATGTAAAATAGCTTTTCTAATACGATTTTTGTTAAGAGTACTAGGAATATTCTGTGGGGATACTCATCCATTTTCGGTATTATTGGTATGTTTTGATAAAACTCATTGAAAATTCTTGCTAGATCTATAGAATATTTTGCCAATTTATTGATCTCAAGATTTTTATATGTTTCAATTAGTATATCTTTAAACATGAATAGATTCTTTAACAGTTTCCTTTCAATATCAGTTATTTCCTTTATTTCATTTCTCTTCATTATTTCTTCCTCACTTAATCCGGATTTTTTAATTAAGGTATTTATTCTTGCATAGGTATACATCAGGTATAGGGCGTTTCCCTCTTCTATGTTAGTCATTCTATCTAAATCAAATACAACTACGCTGTTTGGATCATATTTAAGTATTTCAAAACATATTGTACTTCTAGCTATCTTGAATGCTAGTTCATCAGTTTTATCCAACACTCCCCTATCCAAAAGTTTTTTTCTCGAAATTTCAGTAGCTTTTTCTAACAAATTGTCAGAATTTATAAAGATACCTTTCCTTCCAGACATTTTAACTATATCTTTTTCTTCAGAAACCCCAAACATCTTAGTAGTCTCTTTAGACAGCATAACTAGGTTATATCTATAATGTACATACTTTTTGTTTGGAAAGAGCTCTTCTATTATTTTCTTTATTATTAGCTGTAAATAGGATTGTTCAGATCCAATTACGTTAATTGATATATCACAATCGTTAAACTTTCTCTCCAAAGTTCTTCCGTTTACATCGGTCTCATACAAAACTTTTCCATTTGGTTGCTTAATGAACTCTGAATATTCGAATTCGGCATCTATTATGTTAAGTTTCCAGAACGCATATGCTATGTCCTTTGCCAAATATACTACAGTCCCGTCAGATCTTATCAATACCTTTTTCTTATCTTCATATCCATCGAATTCCTTCCATCTAGATAGATCTATAACGTAGGTTCCTCTTTTATCTCCTTCCCTCTCGTATTCTATTAAGCCCCTCTCCTTTAGTATCTTAAAGGTCTTTTCCCATGAACCCTGATGTATTATATCGGATTCCTTGTTCAATAGATCATAATATATATCAAAGTTCCAGAGTGTTTTTAACTGTTCTATTAAGACCCTTCTAACTACTTCTTTAGATAAATAAAATACCTCATTGTTGCCTTCCTCTATTTTCTTTAGTATCTCCCTTCTATAGTTCTCAAGGTTTGGGAAGATTTCATATAACCTATTTACTATCACATATACGAAATCTCCACAGTAATGATCGAATTTTTTTGGGATCCTATATCCATATATCATCTCTAAGCTATTCATCCTCTCTTCTATAATTTCTATAGCTTTTTCATATGCTTTTTCGTCATTCAAGAAGTTAGATATCTTTTTAGATACTTCCTTTAAATCGAATTTATTTGGATCTAATGGAAAACCCAAATAATAAAAGCCTAAAACTACATCTGCAACTTGGGATCCCGTATCGTCTATATAGTTTAGAACCGTAACTTTATGACCCAATAAATTGAACAATCTGTACAGGGAATCTCCTAGAATAGAGTTTCTAAGATGGCCAATGTGTAGGGCTTTATTGGGGTTAACGGAAGTATGCTCAATCAATATTTTTTCCTTTTTTATATCGGAAAAATCCAATAATTTATAGTAATTTTTGATTATTTCATTAAAATTTAACCTTATATTCATATACCCATTTACAACTTCATATTTTTCTATATAATTCCCTATCCTATCACAGATTTCTTTAGTAATCTCTTCAATTTTTTTACCTTTTTTTAATTCTTTAAATAATTTGATAGAAATATCGTATGGGCTATCTTTTGGAGGATCAGAAAAGGATACATCGAGATCTTCTAATTGTTTTTTTAGGATCCACATAAAATAACTTTTTAAGTTAAAAGATTTTAAATAATTCTTATGAAAAAATCAGTTGAAATAGCTTTGGGTACGATAGTGCTTCTAATTGTAGCCCTAATAGTTTTAGTATCTATCATCTGGCTATATTATTTTGTTTATTCTAGCTCTTCTAGAGGAACATTAAACATAGGAAATGTAGTTGTAAATCAGACTAATCAAACAACCGAAATTTTAAAGAATATAACAAACATAAGCATTCCGAAATGATATGAGGAGTATTTCTACGAGTATTATTGTAGTTTTGATCATTACCTTATTAGTTTTGATAAGTCTAATCGTCTATTTTTACAGTATATATTCTTCATATAGGGAGAGCAGCGAAAGTATTTCTTCATCAACGAACGAAAGTATGAACGAGTATCTCCTTAGGATGGAATGTATAAATAAAAATATCTTCTATATTCAAAAGAAAGTAGAAGAGAGCGTTCTAAGTGGTTATTGCTCATATAATGTTGAAGTAGCTTGTAAGGATATATTTATGAAGGACAAAGAACCTTACTATAATTGTACAGTAACTTGTATGGCAAGGACAGGTGCAAATGATTACTCAAGCATTATTTGTACTGTTGAATATAATTGTAAGAGCGATAAAGTTACAGATATAAAGTGTAAAATAAAGTAAATAAAAATGAAGAAGAGATCTATTGCTATTGAAACGGTAGCATTTATTATCTTATCTTTGTTAGTCTTAATAGTTGGGATAATAATAGTTTATGGACTCTACAATACGAGTAGATATAATATACAGAAGCTTAACGAAACTTATAACAAGACCTACGAGGGAATTAACAAATAATGGAGTTTACGGAGATACTTAAGATAATTCTATACGTTATCTTATTTGTTATAGGGGTATCAGCGATATTGTTTATAATTGGAAACGTTCTTAATATATAAGATATGAAGAAGAGATCAGTAAGCTATGGAACTATTTTGGGCATTCTATTAGCTGTAATAGTATTTGTTTTTATAATAATAGTCTCAAGAAACATTTTCTATTCAGCTAACTACGCTGGTAGATGGGAATGCAAGTTTGCATATGCAATTTCTTCACCTTTAGGTTTGTTTAGCCAGGAAAGTGCAGTTGTACAACAGGCAGGAAATTGGATAGTAGCTGGAGTAATTTTAGGTACTGCTGCTACTCTTGCGGTGGGTACTTTAATTACGAAAAAATATGATGTGAAAGGTATAAATTATGTTAGAGTTGAATCTGTTTCTTATAGCTCTTTTTGGACTTATTTTGAACGTTATACTTTAAAGGAAGCATTTTTAAAAACGGTAAAAAAGGTTTTTACCAATCAAAAGTTCTTAAAAGGGCTTGCAGCATCTGCTGCAGCTTCAGGGCTTTTGTATGGTTTAGCTTCAGCCTCTAATTCTATTGCAGAGAATATGCAAAAACCTATACTAGAAGGTTTATGTAAACCAAAGTTTGAAGGATATATCGATACGAATGATCTTGAAAATCAAAATATTCTAGATGAATGTATTACTAAGAACTTGAAAAGGGATATTTACAACATCAGTAAAGTAGAGTTCCTAAATAGTCTAGACAGTAGTAATAAAAAGCTTGCATGTGTCCTATATGAAATTTCTAAATTGGTTGTAAATACTTATGGGGAGACTATTGGAGCGAATGTTAAGGTCGGATACGGAAGAGTCCATTATGTCTTGTTCATTAATTATTCTTTGGATAAGTATATATATCTATCGGATTTGATCGCAATGTTAGATTTATTGGGAATAAATTCCAATAAATCGTATTACGATATAATATATGAAAAAAGCTCAGCATTTGCTAAGGGAGAAGGAGATTTCTATAGGGCCTATAATAACTTCATATCCCAGAAGTTTAATAAAAAGATCTATATAAGTGATAAAGGATTACCAAAGATAGTTGTTTCTTGTATTAAAATAAGTGATAGTAATGTTGGAACATGTGGGAATGATGATACTATAATACTTGCTGATAAGGGATTATATGGTATCTATATATTCTATGATGGCCAAGGAAGCATATTAATAAATTCCATCAAATAATGGAGTTTTCGGAGTTTCTTAAGATCCTGGTTGCGATCTTAATATTCATATTGGTTTTAGTATTCGTTATGATCTATGTGGCTCCAAACATTAGTATGGGCCTAGAAAAGATAAAGGAATCACAATGGCCGTAGAGCGTGCTATTGTAATAATCATCCTTTCATTTATAGGCCTAATAATAGTCTTATTCCTTATACTATACTTCTATAATTATCCAAGGAAGTATGCAGATTACTTTAATCTAACAAAACAGATAGAAAAAATATCTATCTTACCTTTTACCTTATATAAGAGGAAGAGAGGAGATACTATGTCATTCTTTATATTTTTAATATTAGCGATAGTAGTAATAATTGCAGTAACATTGCTGTATTTTCTGTCCTATAAAGAAATAATTTCTATAGATGTTGGAAACAAGACTGAAGAGCTATTGAACATAACGGAAAGAACATGAAGGGGGTTATTGGTATTTTAATGAAAGTATTGTTTGAGATCATAGTTTTTATAATCATTATAATGCTGATAATTTATTCTATAAATGCCTTTGCTCTTTTATCTAATCTTGAGGATAAAAAATATATAAGCTTAGTTAGCTTTATTGAAAGTAACATAAAAGAATCTGGATCAAAGGTTTGGGAAGATACCGTTACATATAATCCATTTGTCTATACCCTTTACTTTAACTTTACAGACGGAAGAATATACCTATATAAATGTGATGTTGTTGAACAGAAGATGGTCTTTTACAATATTACACAAGATACAATGATAAAAGATTTGGAGAATAGCAACTGCTATCCTATTTATGTAAGTAGAGAAGTTTTAGATGACAAAGTAACAGTAAGGATAGAGGGAGGTTCTTTGATGGAATTAGAAAACAAGAGAAGTTTATATGTAAGTCTATATAATCTAAAATACTCGGAGGAAACTACTATAGTGAATTATGGTGGGACGGAATCTACAATAGTAACTGTCTATGGGGCGAATATAAAGGATATTAGTACTAGCTTTACGATAAGCCAGAGAAGCATAATAAAAGATACGTCCTCCTATTTGTTTGGATTAGGAGACAAAATATGGAAGGGTGCTATAGTTTCTTCGGATTGTAGTATGTATTCGGGATATGTTAGATGTATGCTTGATTATAAATACCTGATTAATCAAGGTTTTCTATTTCCTGTAAAGCTAACTGTTATTGTTAATTATGATGGAGAAAGGTCTGAAGTAGTCCTAAAGGCAAAATAGTTTTTCATAACATAAATAATCAATATATATAATGGACATTGGGGAAATGTTAAACATCCTATTGGCCGTATTTGTTATACTAATATCAATATTTTTGGCATTAGAACTGCCCTATTTATCCTTGAAATATTCTACTAATTCAAATCCCTTTGCTATATATCATGTTGCAGTTTCTTTAGACTATTTTTCTTCCTTTCCTGGAAACTTTTATGTAAAAATAGATTATCCAGGTATAGAAAATGTAGAATTTAGGATATCCAGTTATAAAATACAAAATAATTTAATTACTGGAAATTCATATGTTTCTGAAGGTATTTGTAATATAAAGAATCATCTTGAAGATATAGCCTTCGATATTATTACATCTGTAATGTTTGCATTTTCTCCAATTAAATTAGAAGGAGAAGGGGCGGTAAAATCTGCTACAGAAGCTATTATAAAGACCTTGATTGAAGCTAGTAGAGTTTATGCTATTGGTGAAATACTTTCTCTTGGATTTACAGCTTTTGGTTATATAGCTTCCGGTAACTTTATGGATGCTTTTAGGAACTTTGTCTTAAGGGTTAATAGAGACAGTATCGGATATTTTAGGGATATTGTAATTGAAAAAGGTACTCAATTTACGGAGACTGCTGGTAGGATGATTGTTTCTACTGTTATAAGGCTAATATTGAAATCCCTTAACGTAATGGGACCATGGGGATGGGTTATTTCCTTTACGGCTAATCTAGCTATAAGTTTAGCCGATAACGTATATAGCCTGGTAAGGGGGAATTCGGATGTAGAATACAACTGTTTAAAGGGTATTGTTGGAACAACGCAATACGTTTACGTAGAATTTAATAGGATAGACTTCTCTCAAAACCTTTATGTACCAATAGAATTCCAATATGTTATTAAGGATGATCTGGTTTTAAGTAGAGTTGAAGGAGGTTGGTTGTATAAAGTTTATACAATGGACGAAAGTACAGATAAATATTATATACTAAATTACTTTGAGATCTCTAAGGATAGGGAAAGGATATTCGTTAGGCCAATTTATTCTGAAATAGCTAAAAGTAAATGATGAGAGGGATTTCTATATCTGATATAGTACTATATATAATAGCAACGGTAGTAATAGTCGGACTATCTTTTTACTTTGCTTTTTTTATAAGTGCGCAATATTCCGTATCTTTAAATTCAGATACGTATCTTTTATTTTTAAATAGCCTATATTCCTATAGGATAAACTATTGCTTATACAACATTACATCTAATCCCACCTATCTATTCTTCTTCCTTAAGGATATGGATTTTTCCAACATAAAAGGAATACATAACTGTTTTAGTAAAGTTATAACAAACGTTAGAGTTCTAGAAGGCAATTATTCTACCTATTCAGATGATGACTTGAAGAGACTCAGTTTGTCCATATGTGGCCAGGAGGATAGTAATTTCATAAGTTTTATAGAAAATAATTACAAAAATTGTGATATATTGATTTATAGAGAAAAGAACATTTCTTCAGTTCCAATATTTTCGTATTACGATATATATAACTCTAAGCTGGGATGGATAACTGAAACTGCAAGATCTCTCCTCGATCAGGAAGAATCTCAGAAAGGTTTTTTGGAAGGATTACTAGAGAATATCTTTAAGGTTGTTTCTCCTATTGGTTATTTAGCATACGAGTATCTTAAGGATTACTATAAAAACTTACTATTTGAGAGCTTGAAGACTAGTTCTGAAACCTTCATCAGCTGTAATTTGGATAGGGAATATTCAATATTTCCACTATATTCGGTTCAGAATCTGGTTGTTGATACTAATAGAAGACTATACGTCCTTTCGACTATGCAGTTTAGTAAAGTAAAGAGTTCTGGGAATTATATTATTATGATAGTTAACCATACAAATAGGAAAATAGATTTTATATCTCTCTCTTCTCTTCGAAGTGGCTGTATATCAATACCCCAGAATATGCCAGTATAAGCTTTATATTATAAGTAGACGTTATAAGAAATATGAGGAGTTTTATATCCTTCTTCTTGGTATTACTTTTCGTTATAGCCCTTATAATCTTTCTATTTATTATATTGTTACAGTCTACTTCTCAGATTCCTGCTATTGTTTCTGAGGAGATTAAGCTTATGGAATCAGGTTTCCTTATAAAAAATGTGAATAGTTTGTTAGCATCTAAAACGATGTATGTGCCTTATGTTTATGTTCCTATGATAGATCTAATGATAGCTGTGAACTTTGCAGATATTCAACATATAAAATCTAATGCAAACCTTACTATAAATAAGACGATGGAGTATTACATCAATAAGAACCTGAGTTTTGGGTACTGCACATCCGAAGAATGCTATAATTGTAAGATAGCCCTAACTTATCCCACCAAATATGGGAGCTTTAGGATGTGTCAAGTAGATTTTTCATCAATAACGGCTGTAGGAACTCTATGTAAGGAAAAATGAAAAATACTTCTTACCCTGCTATAGCATTATTAGTTTCAGTTTTTATACTTATTGTATCTTTTGCTCTAACAAGTTTAGGGATGAGAAATTACCTGGAAAAACAGAGGGAGTTTGGTAAAGAGATTTTAAACGAATTCAACAGTTACAACGCCCTTCAGTACTATTTATATGTTCTATCCGATTATGAATCTAGGAAAGCCTTTTTCAATGCTTTATATGAGAAATTTTATTTTTCTTTAGATCAAAATTACTATTTAGACATAAGGAAGCTTAATGAAGGAATATTAAGTGGTTTTTATAGTTGTAATAACTTTACTACCTATTATCTAATTGATAATAATTTAGTTATTTACCCATGTATAAGGCCTATACCTCTACAGGATTTCTATAAGAACCTAAACCTACTCTTTGTTAACTCTATAATATATAAATTTAGACCTCAGGAACATTTGGATAGTATAAAGAAATATTATGGAGTTAATATAGAATTTTTGGGTAAAAATGCCTGGATAGGGGAAGACGTATTTTCCTTATCTCAGGGTGTAAATTATTCATATTTTTCGGATATTTATCAAAGAAACCTATCTTTATGGGTAAATTATAGTGTAATACCTTCTATTTATATGTATAATTTGTTAATAGCTTACGAATACTATTATAAGTTCTATTTACCTTATATTCAATTCTTAAGGGGTCTTTATAGCTCATATGAAAACCCAGTGTTTATTTATAACAGTGTAGATAGGTTTTTTGAAACTTCAAATGTTAAGTATTATAAAAAATTGGGGGATTATGTTTTGATATTTAATAAAACTGAAGAAAAGGTTTTAACAAACTTACAAGAAGTATTAAATCTATATAATGTAAAAGAAGGAAAAGGAGAGATATCCTTAAAGATTATAACGGAATATCCAATGTTTTGCTGGCATTTTGGTCAGGAAGCTAGTGGAAGGGTAGGTTATAGATATAAGGATGGATGTTTAATACCTACTTTACCTCCAGAAGTTAAGCATACGCATGACTATTTTATCGAAGAATGCCTTCTTCCGGATAGCAATTATACAACGATGGACGATAATCTAATTAATTTAGAAATTTCTAGATTGTACTTTTACAACTTTAAGTTCTTTGATCATCCTATAACCTTTTTGGGTCTGGGAAATTTAGAAGGATTCCTAGGAGCTGATATCACTAAGCTCAAAGAAATTGAGGACAAATATAAGGATTATTTGTGGCCTTCAGATGGAAAATTAGATGGTCTAGTCCTAGTAAAAATAGGAGAATTCTACCCATTGAGATGCAGAATAGGCTATAATGTTAACTCGGAGGATTTTGATAATCAAGCGGACTGTTATTATAGAAAGAATGAGTTGATCAACGATGCACCTTATAGAAATTACATTGAAATTTGGGATGATTGTGGTTGTATAGAACCTGTGACAAGAGTAGTTCGTAAAAAAGTATGTGATGAAAATGGGGAATGCCGTCCGGATTGTCATGAAGAACAAGACTGTCTTAGGTGGGAATTAGTATGGGCTATTAGGTCTAAAAACGTTTCTTTAACTAAAGATATAAGCTCAATAGGATTTATGATCTACTGGCCTTCAAGTTTATTGTACGAATTAAATAACTTAAGGAGTTCATAATAGAATCTTCCCATATACACTCTACTTCTTAATAACTTTTTATTAGCCTCATTTACTAATTCTTTTAAGTATTCTTCAGTTAATAATAGCTTTCCATTTTTCGATACAATAGTTTCGATTTTTTCGTTTCCAATTATTTCAGTAATAACTCTATTTTTCTTTAAAGATATTATACCAGAATGCTTTAATCCAACTTTTGAAGAAATCTTTAATAATATATTTGCATATTTCAAGTTCTTACATACAACATGTATTATGAAAGGTTCTTGCTTAAACCAAATGTTCTCATATTTGTTATAATTTTCTAGAACGGTGTTCCATACTTCATCAAACTTTACAACCTGATGAGACTTGAATATGAATGCTTTTTCCTGTTTTTTTAGGTTATCGGGAGTTCTTATCAATACTATCCTCCCAGCACATGAAGATGTTGTAAAGAAGGCATCAAATCGGTTTATTATTTTTATAATATGGATTATTTCTCTATCTACTTTACCCTCTCTAATATGTTCCTCAAGCTTCCTTATATGAAACTCTTTTAATTTATAGAACTCTAACATTTATAATGAATAGGAAGGAGAAAATAATAATAAACCTCATGTTCCTAGCATTCGTTCTACCCGTTGTCGGACTTTTGGTATACGGTTATACGAAGGTTGTATCAATAGTTCAAAAGAACCCTCTAAATCCCCTCGGATTACAGATAGACTGTTATATATATCAGAATAAGATAGTTTTTAATCTGTTAAATCCTTCAAATGAAAGTTATCAGATTTCTATAACGGATATTAGGATCAGGGGAAGCTATGCTAATCCTGCAATAGTTACTTCTGGTAGTTTCATTGGTAGGGTAATAAGTATCCCTTCAAATTCTTCTATTCAGTTAGAATATGACTTTTCCCTTAATAATAACATTATGAATATAGTGAGAACATGGGAGAAGCTTGGGGGAGGTCTTACGATCTCTATGGACTATGAAGATTTAAAAAAAGGATTGAGTGGGGTTTTGATATGTAGTAAGCCTTAAACTCTATCTAGATCCTTTATAGTATATATATTTATCTTTGGGTGCTTCTTTATAATCGAATCTAGACATATTATATATTTTACGTTTCCTTTCGATAGGTTATCCAATAGTTCTCTAGATAGAACTGTATCCATTACTATATAAGCCGTATTCGGGTACTGTTCAACTGCATCCGAGACTTTTTGTATTGGTAGTTTTGTTAGTATGTTAAAGTTTTCATCTAATAGCACAACCTGTCCACTCTTAAATATTCCTTCAGCTATCTGCTTTAATTTCTGCAATATAGGATCTTTTATCTTCTTTTGTTCTCTAAATGTCTTAACTTCTTCTATACTTCCCTCTAATTTCTCATAATAAGATTTTACCTGTTCAAATGGTATTTTATTCTTTAATACCTTTAGTATCTCCTTTCTTGATAATTCCTCTACCTCTGTTCCTGTAGGAGCCTTAGCTACAAAGTCTATGTCTACTCCATTCAGCATTAGTTCCTTTATTAACAAATCTCCAGCTCTATCTCCATCGAATAAAGTTGTTATTATTTTTTTCTTCGATAAATCTACTATCGTTTTTGGTACATTTAATCCATTCAATGCTATTACGTTTTTTATTCCATACTTCAGTAGGTTCAATATATCTGCTCTACCCTCTACTACTATTATTTCCTCAGCCTTTTCTATTTCTGGGCCTGCTGGTAACTTTTCAGGTCCGTATTCTATTAGTGATTTCATTTTTTCTGAGTATTCTAGGTACATCAGTAGTTCCTTTGTATCTGGAAGCTCTTCGGTCACTAGTTTGGTTAGGAGGTCTCTAGATCTACTTAGTATATACTGAACCTTTGCCTTCCTTATATTCTCTATCCTATCTACTTTTATTGTAGCATATGCTGGTCCTATTCTGTTAACGGTTTCTAAGGCTGCTGCTATTAAGGAAGTCTCAAACCTATTTAGGCTAGTTGGTACTATTAATTCCCCATATGTCTTCTTACCTTCAACTTTTAGCTTTACATCTATCCTTCCTATTTTACCGGATCTCTGTAGCTCTCTAAGATCTAACTCTGGCCCTAATAGTCCCTCAGTTTGCCCGAATATAGCCCCTATTACATCAGATTTCTCTACTACCCCCTCTATGTAAACATTAGCATATATTAGGTACTTTATGTATGGAGGTGATACCTTCGCCATATATTATTTTTTTCAGAAAATATTTTAACGAAATTTCATATATAAGCTACAAATCCAATATATATATTTTATGGGTGAGAGGGTTACTATAAGTGTTATTAAGGCAGATGTAGGGGGGCTAGTTGGGCACCATGTTGTTCATCCAGCACTAGAGGAGACAGCAGAGGGAGTTCTAGAGGAAGTAGTGGATGAATTAATTTACGATTATTTTGTAACACATGTTGGGGACGATCTAGTATTGATCATGACGCATGGAAAGGGTGAAGATAACTCAGAGATACATGGATTGGCATGGAAGGCTTTTCAAAAAGCAGCAAAGGTAGCTAAGGAACTTGGTTTATATGGTGCTGGACAAGATTTATTATCCGAAGCTTTCTCTGGTAACGTAAAGGGATTAGGACCAGGAGTTGCGGAGATGAGTATTACAGAGAGACCTTCAGAACCAGTAATAGTATTTGCTGCGGATAAGACGGAAGCAGGTGCATGGAACTTACCTTTGTTCAAGATGTTTGCTGATCCCTTTAATACTGCAGGATTAATTATAGACCCATCCATGCATCAGGGATTCAGGTTCGAAGTATGGGATCTAGTAGAACATAAGAAAGTTGAATTATCCTGTCCGGAGGAAATGTACGACCTATTAGCCCTAATAGGATCCCCAGGAAGGTTTGCAATAAAAAGGGTATATCCAAAGCAGGGAAGTCCCATAGATCCTAATGAACCAGTAGCTGTAGCTTCTACGGAAAGGTTATATGAAATTGCAGGAAGATACGTTGGAAAGGACGATCCAGTCTTAGTTGTTAGAGCGCAACATGGTCTACCTGCTGTAGGAGAAGTTCTAGAAGCATTTGCATTTCCGCATCTGGTTGCCGGATGGATGAGAGGTTCCCATTGGGGACCACTAATGCCAGTTCCATTGGAATATGCAGCCCCAACGAGGTTTGATGGACCACCAAGGGTCATAGGATTAGGCTTCCAGATAAAGGATGGAAGGCTAATAGGACCGGAGGATATGTTTGCGGATCCGGCTTTTGACTATGCTAGGGAGATGGCTAATAAGGTTGCAGATTACATGAGGAGGCATGGACCATTTGAACCCCATAGAGTTTCCTATCACGATCTAGAATATACTAGTATGCCTGCTGTATTAGAGAAACTTAAGGATAGATTTAGGCCTCTGGAATAGCTTTTATTTTTGTTTTTATAAAAAGTTTATCAATGCTTTATAGATGAATTAAATAACTTTTAAATCTTTTCTTGATTTGTATTTATGAATGGGAATGGAATACGTTTATGCAGCATTATTATTACATGAAGCAAAGAAGGAACTAAACGAGGCTAATATAAAGAAGGTATTGGAGGCAGCAGGTGTTGAGGTAAATGAGGCTTTGATAAAGGCTCTATTAGCATCTTTAGAGGGTGTTGATATAGAAAAAATAAAGGAAGAGGCTCTAGTAATGCCTGCAGTAGTACAACCAGCTGCTCAACAAGAGGCGGTTAAGAAGGAAGAGAAAAAGGAAGAGAAGAAGGAGGAAAAGAAAGAAGAACAAGCAGTTGAAGGACTAGCAGCTTTGTTTGGATTATAAAGACTTTTAAATAAGAATAAACATTATAATCTAAAGTGGCAGAGTTAACAAGGATATATAGGGAGATAATAGTAAGTAGAAAAGAATTAGCTAAGCTAGGAGAAGAAAAGAAGGAATTATATGAAAAGAAGAAGCAACTATACACAGAAATAAAGGATTTAGTAGAGAGGCTGAAGAAACTTAGGCAGAAGAGGCAAGAATATACTAGTACTATAGATAAATTAATGGAGGAGAGAGCAAAGACATTAGAAGCAATTGATAAACTAAAGAAGGAAATTTCCGTTTATGATCAAAGGACTAAAGAGATAAATAAAAACAAGGACTTAATAGATAATATAAATAAGTATAAGAAGGAGCTAGAAACTTTAGAAAATGTTTTACAGACAGAAATATTGAGTTATTCTCAAGAAAAGAAGATATGGTATAGGATAAAATATCTAAGGAAGCTTTTAGGAAAATACGAAGAGCTATCGATATTTCTGAAGGAATTGGACGAAAAAAGAAAAGAAATGTCTGCTTTAAAGTCAAAGTTGGTAATAATAGGCACAAATATAAAGAAGAATATAGAGGAGAGGAAAAAGATAAAGGAAGAGATAAAGAAAATAAAGGAAGAATTAAAGAAGAAAATTGATGAGTATAATCAAATAAAGAATAAAATAACAGAAATTAAACAAAAAATTTCTGAAATAGAAAAGAAGATGGAGGATCTTCTATCAAAATATGTAACTAATATTGAAAAATCTGAGGATATTTCAATTGAGAGTAAGGATAAAGAAGAGATATTACAGGCTTATAATCAAATTCAGGAGAAGATAATGAATGGTGGAGAGATCACTATGGAAGAGATATTAATATTGCAAAAGTATGAAATTCTCAAAAAGCGAGGAATTATCTAAAGATTTAGAAAAATTTTTTCCTGTTAGATCCCTTAAAGATTTAGGTTATAAAAGGAGAAAATGTAAATTTTGTGGGAAGTATTTCTGGAGTAAAAATGATAGGGATTTTTGTGGGGATCACGAGCCATATTCTTTTATTGGTAGGGAGATATCTGAAAGAAAATCGTATTTTGGTGTATGGGAAGATATAAAGGAGCATTTTTCCAGTAAGAATTACCTACCTATAAAGAGGTATCCAGTTGTTGCTAGATGGAGGGATGATCTAGATTTTGTAATAGCATCTATTACAGTTTTTCAACCATGGGTTACAGATGGGATAGTTAAACCCCCTTCTGAAAAAGTAATAATCCCTCAATTTTCTTTAAGGTTTAACGATGTTGAAAACGTTGGACTGACGGGAAGACATTATACGGGGTTCGTTATGATAGGACAACACGCTTTTGTTGATCCAAAGGATTATGATATAGACTCTTATTTTTTAGATTTGTATGAATGGTTTGAGAAGAAAGAGTTTCCGATAGAGGATTTTGTATTCCATGAGGATGTATGGTCTGGCGGAGGAAACGCCGGAACTTGCTTGGAATTCTTCATTTATGGTTTAGAGGTTGCTAATCAAGTTTATATGCAGTATAAAGTTGTAAATAATGAGTGGAAGGAACTATATAACTTGAAGATACTGGATGTTGGTATCGGACATGAGAGATTAGCATGGATAATGGGTGGAACTGTAACATCTTATGAAACTGTATTTCCAAGAACTGTGGAATTTTTAAAGAAAAACCTAAAAGTAGATATAGATTACGATTTACTATCTAAGGCATTTTCCCTAGCAGCTAATTTTGATTTTAATGAAAGGAGTTTTGAGGAATTTGTTAAACTATTAAAAGAAAAGTTAGGAAAGGATTTAAGAAAGGAGATAGAATCCATTAAAGCTGTTTATGCTATTTCAGATCACTTAAGGAGTTTATATATAGCGATTTCGGATGGGGCTTTACCATCTAATATAGGAGGTAACTACAACCTGAGGTTTATTGCTAGAAGGGCCTTTGGACTTTTGGATAAGTATTTTGATAATTTAAGCTTAGAAGAGGTATTGAGGAAAATTTCGGAGGATTGGTTCGAGAATGAACCAAAGAATAATATTGGGGAAATTCTAGAAATACTTGAATATGAGAGGAAAAAGTATTTAGAAGTTAGAAAAAAAGCTAAAAGCCTTATAGGAAAGATAAGAAGCTTTGATGCAGAGACTTTATTCAATCTATATACTTCTTATGGAATTTCTCCAGAGATAATTAAGGAAAATATAGATATTCAGATACCAAAAGAATTCTACGATTATTTAGAGAAACATAAATCCAAATCAAGAGCTAAGACTAGGGAAAAAGGAGAAGAAATTGATATAAGTGGATATCCAGAAACTTCTAAGGAATTTTACAAAAGTTGGAAGATTTATTATGGATATGGAAGAATTTTAGGAATAAAAGATAGATATGTAATATTTGATAAAACTGTCTTCTTCCCAGAAAAGGGTGGACAGAGGAGTGATGAGGGATGGATATTTTTTATAGATAAGCTAAGAGATTTCAGTTCAGATATTATAAAAGATTTAAGTTTTCCGGATTATGTAAAGGATCTCCTAAAGGATTTCATGAGAGGTAATAAGAGGGATTTAAATGAATTTGAGAGTTCATATGCAAGAGTTTTAAGATGTTTAGAAGTTAAGAACGTTTTATTACATGAAGTTGACAGGGATGTTAATTATTCTGGAGATGTTTTGCAGGTTATAAACAGGGAAATAAGGTATAGAACCTCCAGACATCATACAGCAGTTCATATACTTACCGGGGTATTGAGAAAGAAGTATGGAAATCATGTTTGGCAGGCTGGTGCAGAGAAAGATGAGAAGGAAGGAAGATTAGACGTAACTCACTATGAAGTTCCATCCATAGGAGAAATAATGGAAATAGAGAGGGAGATTAATAGGATTATCTCTGAAGGAAAGGAAATAAAGAAATACATACTCAGAAGGGATGAGGCAGAAAGAAAATATGGCTTCTCAATATATCAAGGTGGATTCATACCAGAAGTTAATTTAAGAATAATAGAAATAGAAGGATTGGATGCAGAAGCATGTTCTGGAACACATTTAGATAATACATCGGAATTGGGAATTGTTAAAATAGTCGGGGTAGAAAAAATCGCTGACGGTTTGATTAGGTTTAGGATAATTGCTGGAGATAGGGTTATTGAGGAATACAACAAGATTTTGGAGAAAATAAGGGAGATAAAGGAAAAATATGGTATAAATATAGAGGATATAGAAAAGTATATTGAGAAGCTGGATAAAGAGAGGAACTATTATAATAAATTATATTATGAATTATTGGAGTATATAGTTAGGAGTATGATTAAAGATGGAAGGCTAATTGGAAAAATAGATGCCTTATCTGGAGATGTCTTAAGGATCCTATACAAGATTGGGGATTTGAAAGAAGTTGAGCTTGAAACAAAGGATTATGTAATATCTAGTAAGGAAGGAGAAAAAAAGGTTGGAAAGTTTTATTTAAAAAAGAAATCCTAAATATACCTTTCTAATATCTCAATTGCCTTTTCTTTTCCAATAGACAATATTATACTTGCTATCTTTGGACCGTTTTCCTTTCCTATAAATATCTTATATAGCTTTTTATAGAAGTTTTTTGGATCCGTTTTTTCTTTTATTATTGAATGTATTTTTGTCTGTAGCTCATTATAATCATATTTTGAACTCTTGACAACTTCCATTATGTTCCTTATAACTTCCCTTTCATTATCGCTTAATTCTATTTCTACCCTTCCTTCAACAATGCTTATTCTGTATATATCACTAGCATATCTAATTCCCCAAAATCCTGCTTTTCTACACCTCTCAAACGTTCTCATTAATTCATTCCCCCTTATATCGATTCCATAAGAGTTCTTTACTATATTCTTTATCCTTTCAAGTATTTCGTCTATATCTTCATCGAATACAGAATAAAACGGTAGATCTGTTCTTTCTAAGTACTTTCTAGGTATAACTACTTGACCGATTATTGCTGCAAAGTAATATGGTAACCTAAACGGTCTTTTCTCTTTTATTTTTCCATGGTTTGATAGATAATATACTACTAGATCATCTATTTCTGCCAGATCTATTTCTGAAACCTTTTTATGATCTAATAAATCATCTATTTTAATTTCTCCCCTTTCTAATAGCTCTAGTGTTTTATAGACCTTTTCCTCAAATCTATCATATTCATCAACTAGTAAATGGAAGTTTTCTAATGATATATCTCTTTCCGTATCGGGTCTCTTTGTATAGAAGTATATTAATATTTCTGGTTCTGAAATCCTTAGGATTTCCGTTGTACTATATACGTTTCCCTTGGAGGATGACATCTTCTTTCCATCTATTGTAAAGTAGTCATAGAATAAAGGTATTGGTTCCTCCCAGTTAAATACTTCCCTAGCGAACTTTGGAGATATTTTCCATGAAGATACCCAGTGGTCTTTTCCCATGGGTTCAATTATAGTTTCAAAGTATTTCCAGTTCCATGCCCATTCAACATACCAGTCTATTTTTCCATTTCTTATACCGGTATATCCCTCATATCCGCATCCCTCGACGGTTTTCTTTTTAAGGTGTCTCCCACCGCAGACGTATCTTACTTGTTCTTTTTCCTTATCATATTCTGAAACAATTGTAGTACCAATCCTTCCACACCTTTCGCATATAACAGAAAATGCATATTCTCTTATGTGTTGTTTAAAATCTCTGTATATTTCCTTTATCTTTTCCTTATTTTCTAAAGTTAGCTTTACTCCCTCATCCCACTCTCCGGTTCTATATAATTGATCCGGAGAATAAACCTCTAACCTTATATTATCAGAAATACCTAATCTCTTTATTTCGTTTAGAAATACGCTTAGAAAATGTTCTGTCCAAGTTGTATGACACTTTAACGGATCTGGTATATTACATACTGGAAAGCCATCGTATTTTTCTTCAAACTCTTTTCTTATTTCTTCTGGAAACTCTATCATATATCCATCTTTATCTACAATTATTGCTGGAAAACCTCTTTGGGGATCCCTATCATCGATCGTAAAAACAACCCTTGCTTTATATCCTAGCATTTCAATAGCCTTTGCAATAAAATAGCTCCTAACTATTTCATTTAGATGTCCTATGTGATATACTCCCGTTGGTGTTGAAGCGCACCTTACGGTTATAAAATCTGATTTTATTTTTCCCTCGCTTTTATATTTTAAGAACCTCTCTATTCCCTGTTTAGCAACCTGAACACTCCAATGTTTGCTTCTTTCGAATACCTCCTTCCAATCAATTCTTCCGATAAGTTCCATTCATTTTATAAGAAGGAAATTAAATTTTTTTATTTTTAATTTTTAATGTTGCAAACAAATTGGAGTAGGCATTGGAAGAAATATAATAGGATAGATTATAGGGGATGGATAAAATTTGTTAATAGGGCTTATAGAGACTTTTCTCGTTATATTAAGGTAAAAAATCCAAAAATAATTGAGTTAGGGGCTGGTACTGGATTAAATTCTCTGTTATTAGCTAAAATACTTAATGCAAAGAAAGTTGTTTTGGTTGATAATAATGATGAAGCTTTAAAGATAAGTAAAATAAATTTTAAAAAGTAAAAGTTGGATAACATAGCCGAATTTGTTAAGGCTGATATCTTTAAGTTAAAATTAAAAGAAAAATTTGATATAGTACATTCGGAAGGTTTAATCGAGCATTTTCATGGGGAAGATAGGATAAAAATATTTGAAAAACATGTAGAACTCTGTAAAAAGGGAGGATATATTATCATATTCGTTCCTTATATGAGTTTGAAATATAGAGTAATAAGATCTACTTTAGAATTCTTAAATCAATGGATCTATTACGATGAAGTACCTTATACTAAAGAAGAGCTTTACAATATGCTTAAATCCTTTAATTTAAAGGTTATTAAGATGTATAATCTACCACTTACTGTTTATGAAGTCGGATTCTTAGCTAGGAAGGATTTTTAGAGAAGTATTCTTTTATTTTGCAGAATGAGCATACTATATCTTTAGAAGATGTTGGATAACCACATTTTATGCATTCATATACCTCTTCATCCTTAACTTCTATATTTATTTTCTCTAAGAAATGTATTGTTTGATTAAACAAACCTCTAAAATCTTTATCTATTTCATATATCTTATTTTTTATAACGTTTTGTGTGTTTCCTTCTGCGTATGGGCATTCTAACCTGCATACTGGTAAGTTATTTATTAAAGAGAAAGTTAGGTTTTCTTTTTCAGTGAAATATATCAGTGGTTTAACCTTTTTAACAAATTTTCCTTTTCCTTCTAATACGGGTTTTTGTTTTACAATTGCATTTAGGTTTCCAGATCTTAAGTTCATGAAGAAGAAGGAAACTTCATCTGGCATCGTATGTGCGGTTGCTAATACTGTAAATCCGTTCTCATATGCAAATCTGTTCATTAAGTATCTCTTTATTGTTCCACAGACAGAACATCTAGGTCTATTTCTAACCCTTTCAACTTTTACTCCGTAATCGGATACTCTTATTATGTTTAGCTTTTTGTTTATTAATTTGAACAGTTCTTTTACTTTTTCCTCGCAAAAGTTAGAATAATTTGGTATTTCTAAGTTTATATACAATCCTTCGAACTCATAACCTAGCAAATGTAAGGCATAGGCTAATGAAGAAGAATCCTTACCTCCAGAAACGGCAACCAATATTTTATCATCTTTATTAAACATCTCCCACTTTTCAATCGTTTCTTTGAGTTTATTTAAGTAATATTCTATAAAGTGTTCTTTACAGAACCTTACGGGATAAGATATTATTGCTTTTTTATCACACTTTATGCACTTCATTTACTCTTTATTAAATAACTTTTTGTAAATATTACAACGCCTATTTTCAGGTTCTGGACAATATCCTATTATGCATTTTGATATAGGTAAGTTATCTTTAATTAACAGATCTCTTAATTTCTTATTTTTGATTAGATTTGGTATTTCTCTAACCTTTTCTCTTATTTCAAATTCGGCTGTATAGCAAGATCTTATCCTGTAAAATGAGAAGAAATTTAATAGGTTATTTAAGTCTATTTTTATTATAGTCCTTATTATGATATTCTGTGGTATTAAATAAACTGCAAACCTCTCTCCATATTTTTCTTTAACCCTTTGATATTCCTCTATCGCAGAGTAAGTTAGATTTAGGTATCTTTCCAATAAATCTTCTCTGTTTTTTATCTCTGGAGGTATATATATGTTCTTATAATCCTTATGTGCTCTTTCTATCGATGAATAAATGCTTTCTGGATGAATATAAATGGTTCTATGTCTTTTGAGTTCATTATAGCATGCAATTGAACATGGAAAGGATAGTACTAGACTATATCTGAATCCGTTTTCTGCGATTTTTTGTTGTACTTCCCAAGCTAGTTTTCTATCTCTATTTTTCCATAATTTATTTAATAGGGATTCTATGTTATCTAAGAATTCGTTTAGTTCATAACTATCCTCTTTTAATATCTTCAATTCCCCATGCTCTATACTTTCGTACGGTTTAAATACAGATCTGATATCGAAGTTAAACTGTGGAGAATTTAGAATCGCATCAAGAAAATCAGATTTTAGAGATTCCTTTATTTTGTTTAGAATCGTTTCTATTTCCGTTGGAATGTACTCTTGATAAATTGATATATATTTGTTGATAACTGAGAGGGATTCTAGGGGTAGTTGTAGAAAGATATGAGAGGGTGTAGATAGAGGTAATATCCTCCTTGCAACTTCGGGTCGGATTCCACGGTTAACCAATTCCCAATAGAATTTTAGTAGCTCATCTAATAATTTTACCTCTCCTATTTCTTTAGGAACATAATACCTATCTGGCTTTACAACTCTTTGGGATAGAACTAATGCTGAGGAAAATGGAATAGCTGTAAAGAATAGATCGGATATCCTTGTACCAACGATATTTAGATATACAGTAGGGGTTGTTGTTATAGAAGCATAGCCCCTTTCTATTGAATTTTTAACTAGATCTTTATATAGTTCAAATTTATTCTCCTTTTCTGCTTTTTCCAATTTTCCAATGAAATCTCTTGAGGATTCCGTTGTCATTGCGGCAATAGAAGTTATGATATCGTAATCGTATCTCTTGTATTTTGGGGCTATATTGATTATCTCTACGTTTAAATAGTTATCAAGGCTCATAATAATATGTTTTAGGAAAGGTTTTTATTGTGGTTTAAGGATATTGCATAGGTATAAACTTTATCAATTCTTTATTTTCATAAAAACATATATAATAATCATGATAAATGTCTCTCTTCTCTCTCAAAAACATGAGATCGTAGAGGCAATTCTAGAAATAATGGGATATTCTCCTACGGATTATTATAAAATAAAAAGAGATATTTTCTTATTTAATTATAGTTTTGATAACCCTTTAGATGCCTTATCTTTTATAAAAAAGCTATATTCTAGTTATCTTTCAGTCTTTATTAATAGATATTTCATAACAGATTCTCAGACTAACAAATTAAATGATATATTAAGATTACCCATGGGATTTTTAAGGGTAGTTGTATTCCCAAAAAGTTTAGAAAAGGAGATTCTAGAAACTTTAGAAAAGAATAATGTAAAATTATCACCAATTAAGTTTGATTGGGTTTTATTTATCGTAAATCTTAAAGGTGAATATTATTATGGTTTATTCCCAAAAGAATATTTTGTAAGGAAAAAGGAATTTAGAACTATAAGTAGAGCATATTATAAGATTGTTGAAGCTATTGATAGGTTTAAGATACCTATTAATCTAGAATGGAAGGCATTAGATATCGGAGCTGCGCCTGGAAGTTGGAGTGATTATTTAAGTCAAAAGTTAAAGTTAGTTGTAGCAGTTGATCCAGCTGAGCTAAAGATTAAAAGAGAAAATATTATCCATATTAAAAAGAAAATAGAAGATTCATTTGAAGATTTGGATAAGTACAAACCTTTTAATTTAGTTACTTGTGATATGAATCAGGATCCTAGAGAAGTTGCAAAAATCCTATTAAAGTTATCTCCTTTTTTAAATAACCCTTCATATATGATTATGACGATTAAATTGATATACAAAGGTAAAAGAGCTAAAGAAAGATTGATAAAAGAAACTCTAGATATTTTAAAAGAAAAGTATAAAGTTATTGGAATAAAGAAATTAGTTGCTAATCATGAAGAGTTAACTGTAGCTTTAAAGTATGAAACTTGATATACCAAGAGTATTTAAATTATATTATATAGATATAGAGAGACCTTTAGATTTTTGGGAAAGTACTTAAGTGGTTTGATATATAAGTTTAAATAGACATTATTAATTCATGATACAACAGCTTTTAGTATTACAACCACTCTTGGTTAAAGAGGTTCCGAAGGAGATAGAGCATGTCTTTAAAAAGATAGACGAAATCCTAGAAAATGCTAAAAAGGAAAATATCAGAGACTTTATTGAAAAGTATTGGATAGACTTTGGATATTATTATGGTTTACTTTCTTCCTATTACTTAAAGGAATCCGGAGAGAAGATATTAGAATACCCCTTGGAAGAACTAATGGAACATATTAGAAGAGATCTATATAAAATTGTAAAAGATGAAGATTATTTTGATCTTTTAGAATCATTGATCAAGTTAAATTATTGGGGATTAAGAATAGTTAAAGAATTTGGATTCTTCGTATATTTTAGAGAAATAGCAAAAATATTGAATATAGAAACTACAAAAAATTTAATTGTTGGATACATGCTTTTATTACTTCTAATAAAATATAACATAAAGGTAGATAGAAAAATAATTGAAGAAGTTTCACTAAATATAGATGGATTTGTCGAAGATTTAATAGACTTGTTCTATGAAGTCAAAGAGGAGTATATTCAATGTTTACAATAGAGTATACGGATAAGGTAAATAAGTTTTTAGATAAAGTAAAGAATAGAGATCCCATACTCTATAAGTCTATTGTAAGAAAAATAGAACAGATAGAAGAAAGTCCCTATAGATTTAAACCCTTAAGGTATGATTTAAAACATTATCGAAGGGTACATGTAAAAGAACCTTTTGTTTTGGTGTATAAAATAGATGAGAAAAATAGGAAGATAATAATAATTGATATAGATCATCATGATAAAATCTACAAGAAGAGATTTGAATAATAACCTTAATGCTCAAGATCTCTTTTTAAAATATGGTAGAAATATATACCGTATGAAAATATTTAATACCAAATGGAAGGTTTTGATACCAATATTTAAATATCTGAGAGGGCCTTGAATATAAGAAAGATCAACCTCTATTGGTTTTTCTTAATTAAGGTAACTAATAGGGGGGAAGAATAGTTAGATTTTTAAATATGTTAATAAATATTAACAAATGTTAGAAAATATTAACACGTGTAAAGTATTCTTAACAATATGCAAGTATCCTACAAAAGGGTTATCTATTAGGGATATAGCAAAATTAACCAGTCTATCACCCCCAACGGTTTCAAAAATTATTAAAGAATTATATGAGGAAGGTTTGGTTGTCATACAAAAAGATAAGAATACTTATAAGATATTTGGAAATATAAACAACGAAAAATATAAGTTTTTAAAAAGATTATTTAATCTTTATCAAATTAAGGGTTTAATAGAATTTTTAAATAAGGAATTATTCCCCCATGCGATTATCCTTTATGGTTCTTATGCAAGAGGGGAAGACTTAGAAGATTCTGATATAGATATTATTATTTTAAGGCCTAGAATTAAGAAGAATTTAGATTTGAGCAAATTCGAGGGAATGTTCAATAGGAAAATTCATATAATATTTATGGAGAATTTTGAAGATGTTAAACATTTATTGGGCTTAGATTTCTTGGTATTTGGAAGTATAGTATGATAGATTTCGATTTTTATATAAGGAAAGGTATTGTGGTTAAAAGGATCCCTGATAAAAACAGGGCTAGAGATTTGTTAAGTGATTCTGAAGAAAAGTTTATGATAGCTGAAAAAGTTAAAGATATCAGTCCTAAAGTAGCTTTTGAGTTATATTATGATGCTATAAGAGGGTTGTTAGAGGTAGGAATGTTCATATATGGGTATAAAACATGGAGTCACGAAGCTGCTATTTCCTTTGGAAAGATTCTCGGACTAAAAGATGAAGAAATATCATTTTTAGATAATTTAAGGAAGTTAAGAAACGAATCAAAATATTATGGAGGAAAAATCGATAGAGATTTATTAGACGGATTATATAGAGATATAGTAGAGGTTTATAATAAATTAAAAGGAATTCTTCTGAAATTAATTGATCAAAATTAATTAAAAAATAGTTTGTTTTAACTCTATTTCTTCTTTTCTAATTCTAAGAGATAATCTGTGGAGTATTCAGTAGGAGAAAAATAATATATTAAAGATTTAAGAGTATTTTATTAGTATGCAAGAATATTTCAGGGGAATATGACCTTTATTCTAGCTGGAGCTTTAGATATAGTTTTATTGATAGAGATATTTGAAAAATATTTCTAAATATCGCTAACTAAAAATTTAATATAAGCATTAAAGGCCTATCCACATATATTATAATTCAATATTTCTTTAAAGTTTGATACTTCAACAATTTGCATATTATATTTCTCCAAGAATATTTGAGTCAAATTAATCTGTTTTGGAACGTATTCTATCTCCATATAATAAAATCCTGGATATATCTCTCTTCTCTTCTCAACTTTGTCATATGTATAAACAACGCTTTGTCCTTTTGGTAAGAAAAATATCTTCTTATTATTTTCTGCAGCTGCTAATGCTTTTTCAAATACTCCTCCTATAGGTCCAATGTTTCCATTAGTATCTATTGTTCCAGTTGCAGCTATCTGATTACTCACGTTTTTTCCCTGTAATAAACAATAAAAGGCTATTGCAAATGCTAACCCAGCACTTGGTCCTCCAACTAAAGTAGCATTTGATAATATATCAACTGTAAAATCATATTTTGAGCAATCAACGTTTAATAAATTACATACGTATCTTTTAGCCGTTTCGATTGAATACTGTGTATCAGCTTCTACGAATGGATTAATACCTAAGTAAACTTTTCCATTACCAGGCATTATCTTTAAAACACCGTATTCTAATACTCCTTCTCCATTAGAGGTTACTGCTACTGTTGGGAAAACTGTATGGTTAGTTGTAAAATCGTTTAGGGTCTGATCAAAAATGTTGGAAATATTTGATTGTTTAAATATTTGTATGCTTAAGAAAACACCGACTAGCAATCCGGCTAAGAAAATAATTAATTCTTTAAAAAAGTTCTTTACTTCATTGGTCATGTATTAACTTTGGTAATTAACTTAATAAACATAAATTGAGTTCTGATAAAACAGAATAGAAATAAAATAGTTATTAACGGACCCTCGGGGATTCGAATCCAAGATCTCTTGTTCGAGATCTCTATAGTTTTCTATCTATATAGACTATGAAATCTTTATAAACTCTGAAAACTTTATGAGAATTATAAAGCAGTAAAGTGGCCCTGGATGCATGTGAGGGGGCCAATTATCGCAATATTCCTTCTTGCTTTAAATAGATTAATGTATCAATTAATTTTACTAAAATAATTAGGTCTTTTCTTGTGATATAAATAGAGCTTTCATAGATAACTTTTGCATAGTTAAAGTTAATCTTTATATGATCGTCTAAAATAATTGTATTATAAATACTATCAAAAGATTTTAAGTAGTCTATTAAATCATTTTCATATTTGAAAAATTTATAGTTAGTTAATTCTTTAAGCAATAACAAATTGTTAGTATCTTCTAGAAACTTTTTCCATTTATTCTTTATATTAATTTTCTGTTTTTTACCTAGATCTTTAATATGGGCGACTGTTAATCTATTTTTCTCCAGAAAATCTTTTATCTTACTTATATTTTCAATTAAAGTAGTTCCATAAAGTATCTCTCCTTTTTTATAGGAGTAATCGACTATTATTATCATTATGGTATTAATCTTGTGTTCCTTATAAGTCCTATACCAATGATATAAAAGTTCTCTAAAATTGTAGCCAAAACCATTATTCATTATTAATGAAAGTTAAATAACCATTAACGGGCCCGGGGGGATTTGAACCCCCGACCTCCGGGTCCGCAACCCGACGCTCTGTCCAAGCTGAGCTACGGGCCCATTAATATAAAGATATCTCTCTCCAATATAAACCCAAGGAATCTGCATATCTATATACTTCTAACATTTCCTTTTCAGAAACTCTTCTTTTAATTTCAGGATACTTATCCGTAGATAAAACTAAGTAATCTGGATGATACTGATCCATTATGTTTACAACTGCTTCGGGTAAGTTATTTGCAATCCATTCTAAAACTCTTTTAGAACAGCATTCAATATGTTCCGGTAAGACTAGATGTCTTATTATAATGCTTTCTCCTTTTATTATTAACAAATTCCTAGTAATTATTTCAAAATAGTTTGGTACGAAGGAATACTTCAAAGCACATTGATTATTTCCATATTTGAAATCCGGTAGCCAAATATCTATTACATCTAATAAAACTTTCATTGATTCTTCGGTTAAATACATATTGCTGTTCCAGAGTTGCGGTATGTTTATGTCTCTCTCTGCAACTTCTTTCATGGATTTTAAGATATCTAATAAATTTGGGGTAGGTTCCCCACCAACCCAATTTATGTTCTTAGCACCTATCCCATGTAGTTTTTCTTGAATATTTGCTAAATCTATATAGTTAACTTCTTCTCCATTCTCAGGATATTGTGATATACTCCAGTTTTGACAATAAACACATTTAAAATTACATCCAGTAAAGAAAATCGTTCCAGAAGGTATTAATGGTAATTCCTCTCCATAATGTAAGAAGTATTCAGATAATCTAGTTTTATCAACCCTACAAAAACCTATTTCTCTTTCCCTATCAACTTTACACCTCCTTTCACATAATATACAAGACTTTACGATCCTTTTAACTATTTCAATCTTTAAATCCAGGTAAGATCTTTCTTGAATATTCTTTTCTAAAACCCCTTTATCTAAAACTTCCTCCTTTAATTCCTTAAATTCTTTAGATTTTTCCTCATGTAATCTCCAAAGTTCCTCATAAGCTAATTCTTCTAATCTTTCTTCAACAGGAATTCTAATTGCAATATTAATCTTTGAAGGAACTTTCTTTTCTAAAACTAAAAAATACCATTCTAATCTTTTTTTTAATTCAGGATCTTTATTTATCTCTTCTGCAATTAATAATCTATGATTTATCATTTTATTTTCGGTAGAACTATTCCTTTTAAGTCTTCATATTTACCAATTTTATAGAAAAGACCAGTCAAATAGCATAACCATGCGTCATAGATATGTTTCGATCTAAAATATTCCTTAAACATATGAAAATTAAATCCTAGAATTCTTTCTACAGCTCTAGGAAAGGTTTCTAATACTTTTATCTTATATTCTTTTTCTATTTTTTCTTTTATCCTTATAGCCCTTTCAGACAATTCCCTTATGCTTTTTATAGTAAGAGGCATAGGTCTGAAACCTCTCTTTAACAACTCCCTTTCGGAATCCCTAAAAGGAACTTTTTCTAATGATAAAGGTGCATCTATAACAACTATTTCGGGTAATAAATTTTCTATGACTCTAAATATTTCTTCATCTCTATGAACTATTGAAAAATGTAATCCCTCATTATAGTAACATATTCCTGTAGGATTTCTATCCTTAGCTGCCAAATCTATACCCAATATTCTATACATCCAATTTTTTCTTTAATTCTTCAAACTTATGGCCCGTGTCCCAATAATCCTTTTCAAATCCCAATTTGTCTAAATACCAGTTTAGAATTGCAATTACCTGGGAAGAAAAGTATGGGATATCTCCTAAAGAAATAAACTTAGCTTTATCTCTTAACCATTTCTTTTCCTTTTTCGGTAATCCTAGAAAATCTCCGATTATAAATACGGGATTTTCTATCTTAACTTTTTCTATAAACTCTCCTTCCTTATCCAGGACATATATGTTTTTTCCTTCTTTAATGTATTCTTCAACAACTTCTCTAAACTCCTTTCTTTCTACGTAAACACCTGGAAAAGCTTCTATAGGTGTTCTCCTTTTATTGAACTTCCTCAAAGCTATGGATAATAAGGTAGCTATATCTTTCTTAGACCATGGAGTATCGAGGTTTGAAGTTATTTTTATTCTTCTAGGAGGGTCAGGTGGGCCGTATAGTAATAGATCAAAAACAACGCTTTTCCTAAAACCGTTTGAAATAAAAAATGAATGTATTATTGAATGGACTATTACATCTATTCTTCCAGAATGATAGATATCTTTAAACTTTCCATCAGTCCTTCCGGTATTGGAATAAAATATAAATACTCTCATTTTTTACAGAACAAATTAAGCCAAATCTCCTTATCCGAAGAATTATTATATCTAGTTTCTAATATTTCAAAACCTACGTTTTTTAGACTATCTTTTACGAAATTTTCTGTATAAATAAAGAAGTATCTTATCTCTCCATACTTCTTATCTATTAATATTTTTTCTTCCTTATCAATCTTTACAGATAATAATAATATTCCTTCTTTTTTTAAAACTCTATAAAGTTCTTTTAAACTCCTTATAAAATCTTCTTTGTTTAGATGAACTAAAACACCAATACATATAATACCATCAAAGAACTCGTTGCTAAATTCCAATTTTCTAATATCCATTATAAAATATTTACCTCTCGGCTCATATTCTTTAGCAATGTTTAGCATGTTTTTACTCAAATCTATACCATAAACTTCTTTTATCCCTAGCTCATATAAGATTTTTATATCTCTACCCGGACCACAGCCTGCATCCAGAACCTTTTCTTTATTTTTCAATAAATTTACAAAATTTTTTAATAAATCGATATAACTTTCTTCCCTATAGTTTAACCATTTTTCAGCATATCTATCAGCTACTTTTTCATAAGTCTTTATTGTTTCTTTAACATAATCTTTTTCCATATTTTTTATTTTTTCCGAATATTAAAAAATATGAAAATCTATACGAAGGAGATTTCTATACAGACTAATAAAAGAAGAGAAGTAGTAAACATTACAGATTATGTAGAAAAAATTGTTAGAGAATCTAAAATAAGAGAAGGTATTGCTTTAGTATTCTTACCACATGCCACTGCAGGTTTGTTCTCAAACGAAGACGAACCCAATATAAAAAAAGATTACTTAAACCTTTTTGAAAGATTAGTTCCAGAAAAAGAAGATTATTATCATAATCAGATTGATAATAATGCAGATTCTCACTTGCTATCTTCTTTATTTAAGCAATTCTTTATCTATCCAGTTAAAGATGGAAAGTTAATTAGGGGTACATGGCAGGATCTTTTCCTAGCAGAATTTGATGGACCAAGGGCAAGGAGAGTATTAATTATAATTATTGGGAAAGGATAGAGAAATAATGATAATATTGGTTGTAGGTGTTCCCGCGTCTGGTAAAACTTCTGTAGTAAATGCAGCGAAGAAGTACTTTAAGAAGGAGATAGAAGTTATAGAGTTTGGGGACATAATTTTTGAGTTAGCTAAGAAGAATTATGGGATAGAAAATAGAGATGAAATTAGAAAAAAATTATCTGTTAAAGATCAAACCGAACTACAGCTTGAAGCGGTTGGATATATCCTTGATAAGTGTATGAAAGGAGATGTTATAGTTACTACGCACTTTGTTATAGAGACCTCTTCAGGTTTTAAATCGGGAATAAATAAGGAGATGGCCGATCTATTGAAACCAGATGCAATAGTAATAATAATCTCAGACCCTGATAAGATACTATTAAGGAGGGTGGAGGATACTAGTAGGGTTAGGGAGAAAGAGGATTTGGAGAGGATTAGAATACATCAAGAAATGACTATTTATTATGCTATACCATTTATGTATATGTATAATACGGTTATAGAGGTAATAAAAAATGAAGAGGGTTTATTAGAGGTGGCTGCTAAAAAGTTTGCAGACTTTATTAATAATCTGTTAGAAGAAAAACGTTAATATAACTGGGGCCGCCGGGATTTGAACCCGGGACCACCGGCACCCCAAACCGGCATCCTTCCAGCTGGACGACGGCCCCTTTAAAAGAATTTTTATCTAAAGCCGCGGCCGGGATTTGAACCCGGGACCTCTGCCTTACCAGGGCAGCGCTCTACCGCTGAGCTACCGCGGCATATTCTTATAATCTGTATAATATTTCTTCAATTTTATCCCAACCAATCTTTAACTCTTTTAATAGTTCAACAAAGGTTGATAAGGACCATAGTTGTGAAATTGCCCCAGATATATCCCTTTTCTTTGCAGAAGAGAGTTCAGGGAGAGTTCCGATCTCTTTTAAGTATTTAATAGAAGATAAGAGTATTTTTCTTATATACTTCTTGTACTTTTCTTTGTTAACCCTCTTCATACAGATGGCAGCGATATGGTTTAGGAATATCCAGGAATCTCCATTATGCATGGATTTTCCTATATCTCTAAAGTAGTTATCTCCATTATTCTCTTCAACAAATTCCTTATCGAACTTCGATAGAGAGGATAATCCACCCCATTCTAACCATAGATGGTTTAAAGTATAGTCAAATATTTTCTCCCATTTTTCTCTATTAAACACGTCTGGTAGTATGTAGTAAGATAAAAATACGTTTGGTCTAATTTTCCTACTATCTGGACTATCCAGCAAGCTATTATCTTCAAGATAAGTATTTTTAACTGTATTTAGAAGGTCTAAGTATAGTTCCCTATACCTTTCATCCCTTTTATATTCATATAGGTTTTTGTATATGTTTAAGATTAAGAATTGTAACTCAATTGGATGTTTTCTGTTTAATGTATCCATCCAGCTTTCATTTGGAAAGGCAATAAAAAGTTTTGTTTTGCTATCATAATGTGTTTCTGTAAACTTTACAAGGTTTTCCTCAATTTTATTAACGATCTTTGCAAATTCTTCCATTGTAAATAAATATTTAAATTCGAATAACCTTTTAACATACCAACCAAAGCTATCGGAATTTCCATTTATTCCATTATGGACTATATTCTTTATTTTTCCATTTGGTAAAATGTAAGATAGATATTCAATCAGTTTATCTTTAACAATCTTTTTATATCCGATTATGTAAAGTCCTCTTAAAGATATTAGGACGTCTCTAGACCATTCCTGGGGGTACCATGGATAACCCGCAGATATCCAGTTATGGATGAAGGAGGATATCCTATCTTTTACAATTTCTTTAATGGAGCAATTGGGACTTATGTATTCCCCTTCTAACCTTCTTCTTAGACCTATATATATACTCCTTCCAGTTAATTTAAATGGCGAATATAGGTATCTCTCGAATGGAGGAGATTTTCTCCTTTCATCGTAGTTATATCTTACTTTTATCCATTTATTTTCATTTTCTTCAATGTTTGAGAATCCATAGATATATAGTTTTACATTTAGGTCTCCCTTAGAGAACCTCAGTAATATGTAATCTGGAAGGACTTCATATCCATATATTCTGTTCCATTCTTCCGTATCATAGATATCCTTTACATCAAAATATAATTCAATTTTTGATGTAAATGGAACCTCATAGAGGATACCATGTTGGAATAGGTAATATCTCTCATAGAAACTATCATACTTTATAATTACTTCGTTAGATCCCCTTAGAAATATCTCTCTAGGCTCCTCTTTAATATCTAAATTTACAATTCTATCTAATATTTTGATGAATTTGTTATTGTATAAGGTGAATAATCCAAAGAATCTACTATAACTCGTCAGTGGTAAAGTAAAAAAGCTACCATTACTTGATAAAAAAACAAAATCTTTGTAGTTGAGGCTCAATGCCATAATCTAAAAATGTAAAAATCATTTAAAAACAATTATTGTCTAAAATAATAAATGAAAATATTATTCTTAAGTTGGGGTGTTCTACCCCAGAAGACTGGTGGTTTGGAGAAAGCAACTTATTACTATTTAAAATATCTAGATTCTTTTGGACATAATGTCTATTTGGTAATCCCTAATTTAACTGAGGATGTAAAGAAATACTGGGAAGGTAAGCTAAGGAATTCTAAAATAATCGGATTGGATGTTATTTATGATAAAGTAAAGGCCTACTTTTCATTATATTTAATTTTAAAAGAAAGTAAGAGCATATTACAAAAGTTGAGATCGCTAATAGATTATAAAAAAGCAGTTTTTCAATATAAAGAAAAATTATTGAAAATTTTGGAGGGAGAAAAGATAGATTTTGATGTAATTTATGCATACGATTGGTTAACCTTGCCTGCTGCAATTGCTGTAAAGGAGAAGTATAATAAACCATTGGTCTGGCATGTTCATTCAACTACATACGATAGAGTAGGGGGTAATACGGAGAGTTTGAGGTATCTCATAGATCACGACTATGGAATTGAAATAGAAGGATGTAAAAAGGCAGATCATATAATAACCGTTAGCTATAGGTTGAAGGATATTTTAGTTAAATATTATGGAGCCGATCAAAACAAAATAAGTGTAGTCTACAATGCTCCAGACGATTATTTTGAAATAAAAGAAAAGAGATGGTATGATATAAAGAGGAAGTATAAGATAGTGTTATATTTAGGTAGAATTACTTTACATAAAGGACCAGATTGGTTATTGAGGGCAGCCAAGAGAGTTTTAGAAAAAAGAAGAGATATTCTGTTCATATTTGCTGGAACTGGGGAGATGCTGGATCAGTTAATAAGACAGGCAGCTGATATGAGGATATCGAGGAACGTTATATTTACTGGTTGGGTAAGCGATGAAATGGCAGAATTCCTATACGATATAGCAGATGTCTTTGTATTACCATCGGTTTCAGAACCTTTTGGCTTAACACCTTTTGAAGCATTGCAGAGGAAGACTGCCGTTATTATTACAAAACAAACTGGTATATCCGAAGTTTTAAAGAGTGCTGCGATAGTAGATTTTTGGGATACTTATAAGATGGCCGATTATATCCTTGCGTTTTTGGAATATCCGAAGCTAAGGGAATATGAGATATCTAAATGTTTGGAGGATATGAAAAAGCTTAACTGGGAAAGTTCTGCAAGAAAGGTAGAGAATATAATTAAAAACGTTACCTATTTATAACTTTTTCTTCACTCAATTTCATTTCAATATCCCTTAATATGTTCATAAATGAAAGAAAAGCATCATAAGGTGTTGCAAACGCCTCCTCTCTGAAGTATTTATGAATATCTCCATCTGAGCTATATTTTAAACTCATATAATAAAGGTTATCTGAGGTAGATAAATACCTTAATATCTTTAGAATTTCATCATTTTTGCTTTCTTTAGCTATCCTAAATAGATCTTTTAGATATTCAAATGCTTCACTTTGTATGTTATCTCCAACCCATGCAGATAGGTCTCTTTCTAGGTCTGCCCAAGAAATAATATCCGATATATCGAGTTCATCTGCTGGATAGAACTTGTATGCAGCTTCTGATACTGTATAGGTTTCAAACTCATCGCTCTTTCCTATCAACTTAAATAGATGTTTGAAGAACTCAAATATTCCGCTTTCTGGCCATAAGTGTTCTCCTATTGTTTCGAAATCCATAAATATGTTTATTAGATCTCCTGGGGTCCTTAATAACCAATTGAAGTATTTTTCTGCAGTTAATGGATGATGCTCCCAGTATGGATTACCGAACCTAAAGGCTATATCATCAGATAACCTATAGTTCCTCGGTAACAACCTTAGGTTAATTCCCTTTGCTTTATAAACATAGTTGGGACTCCTCCATTTCAAAACTTTTTCAGTTCCCTCTATCAGTGCTGTATGGAATCCAAGAGAATATGCTATCTCTCCAATTTCGTTGTTATATGCAAGTTCGAAATTTCTAAATGCCTTTGGAGTATAGTTAAAGGTTTTCTTTATTTTTTCTATATGTATCTTTATTTGTTCTTTAAATTCCTCTTTATCAATTAAGTAAGCAACAGAATGATAATAGGGCTCTCCTAATATTTCAACGTTCCCCGTATCTATTAGCTCTCTCCATAGATCTATTATCTCTGGGTGCCAGATCTCCAATTGTTCTATAAGTGTTCCAGTTATTGAGAAGGAAAACTTTAGATCATAGTCGTAAACGGCATTTAATATCATCTGAAGGGCAGGTCTATAACATTTGTTCACAACTCTGTCTAAAATTTTCTTATTTACTTCATCGTTGAAATAGTTAGTTGAACTGTTTCCGATATCGAAAAAAGAAAAGTATCTAATCCTCCTGGGTTGGTGGGCATGAAAGTAAAAAACTATTCCTGTCATAAAAATTTTAATAAAGAAAAGAATTATAAAGTTAGATTATGAAATATTCTGTTGAGAGGGAAGAAGAAGCTTTTATCACTGTCGATGGACGAAAATTATATACTTTACAGGATTTTTTGATTTGGTTAAATACCTGTTCGGAGGAGAAATTTAGGTATCATGTTAACGAAAGGGAAAATCATTTTGTAAACTGGATAAGGTATTCTTTAAAGCTTGAGGAACTTGCAAGAGAAATAGAAAATGTTAGAGATAAGAATAGGATGGTAGATATAGTAAGCAGGTATATAGAGGGTGAAAAAGAAATATTAGAAATAATATGATAGTAGGGTTCTTTTCTATGAAGGGAGGTGTTGGAAAATCTACATTAGCTATAAACTTGAGTGCTTATCTAAGGAAATTTTATGGTAAAAAAGTTATTTTAATAGACTTTAACTTTTATAACTATTCTAGTAAAGTATTTTCTGGAGAAAACTTATTGGAATATGGGGATAACCTTTGTGAAGGTATTTATCCTTTGAAATATTTCCATATAAAATTCGTTAAAAGGTTTCCATCAAATTTGGAAAGAGATTTGGGGATATTAAAGGCTTATTATGATTATATTGTTATGGATGTTCCAAACGATTTGAATTTAATGCTTTCTCTTGAGAAATATGTAGATTTAATATTTTTAGTTCTAACCCCTGAAATCTTTTCGATATTCTCAAACTTATACCTTTATAGGATACTGGAAAAGAATAAAGTTAGGATTTTGGTAAACAGAGTACAAAATATAGACGATATAAAGATGATAGAGAGAGAGTTTGGAAGGGTTTCCGCTATAATACATTATAATAAGGACTTCCTGAGATCTTCCTATCTGAAGGTTCCCTTACCTTTTATGAAGAAGAAGGGAAAAGCTTTGGATGAGATAGACGAATTAGCTAGTATTATTACTGGTGAGAGGAAGAGAAAGAGTATATTGGAAAAGATAGTATCATTCTTCTTATGAAACTATTCGAGGAATCTTGGGAAGTATGCAATAAAGTAGGTGGTATATATACTGTTTTATCAACTAAAGCCAAATATTTAGTTGAAAAGTATGGTAAAGATTACTTTTTGATAGGTCCTTTCGTTAAGAATAATATAGAATATGTTGAAGAACCCCTTCCAAGTTTTCTGGAAAAGGTTTATACGGACCTATCCAATATGGGGATTAAGGTACATTATGGATATTGGAACATAGATGGAAAGCCTCAAGTTATTCTCGTAGATTTCTATGATTTCTTCAAGAAAGAGATAAACTATTGGAAGTATAAATATTGGGAGTGGTATAGGATAGATTCTTTAGGTTCGGATTATACTTATGATGAACCTTTTTCCTGGTCTGTTGCGGTTGGGATCCTTTTAGAAGAATTAGATAAGGTTTTTCCAGAAAAAAAGGTATTACATGCTCATGAGTGGTTAAGCGGTGGGACAATCCTTTATTTAAAGGCAAAAGGTTTGGGTTATAGGACCATATTCACCATCCACGGTACAGTATTGGGTAGGAGCCTATCATCTAGGAACATAGACGTTATAGAAACCTTGAACAGGATAAATCCGGATCAAGAAGCTTATTCCATGAGAGTACACTATAAGCATCAAATGGAAAAAAATGCAGTTAAACATTCAGATATATTTACTACAGTTTCTCCAATATTAGCTAAGGAATCCGAAGTCTTTTTGGGAAAAAGTCCAGATAGAATAATCTATAACGCAATATTATCTAAGGATAGGGATATATACAAGGATTATCTATTTGCTAGAAGATGGTTAGAGGAGTTTGTGGTATGGTATTTCTTTCCATACTATTATATAGACCTTAAGAATACCTTCTTCATGTATACTATTGGAAGATACGAGTATTACAATAAAGGTCTGGATTTGGTGATAAAGATTGCTAAAAGACTAAACGAAGAGAACATTGGAAAGAACATTATATTCTTTATATTCGTTCCTACGGGAGTTACTGGAATATATAGGAACGTTATAAGGTTATACAGTAGCTATAGATTATTAAAGGAGATTTTAGAGAAGGAAAAAACGGAGATAGTTGGATCAATTCTAAGGGAGGATTATAGCAAGATAAGGAAGATATTTGAGGAGGTCTTACCAAAGATATCTAAAGGAAACAAGCCAGACATAATTACCCATGAGTTATTTGATAAGAACGATTTAATTTATAATGAACTACAGAAGGCGGGCTTAGATAATGAAGAATCGGATAGAGTAAAAATAATATATGCCCCCGTATATATAGGACAAGATATAATATTCGATCTACCTAAGGAAAAGATCCTACCAGGTTTCGACTTAGGGATATTCCTATCAAGATACGAGCCTTTTGGGTATACGGCACTTGAGAGTTTATACTATGGTGTCCCGATAGTACTTTCGAATAGAACGGGATTCGCTCTATCTCTGGATTATTATAATTTAAAGAGCGATTATATTTGTTTAGTTGATGTAAAAAACATCGATAATGAAGAAGAAAAAATTATAGAATTTATAAGGAATTTATCATCTTTAGATCCTGCTAGAATTTTAGATATAAGGAAAGAGCTCTATAATATATCCAAGTTTTATGATTGGAGTAGCAGGATATTGGATTATATATCCCTGTATGAAAGTTAAAAATTCATAGAGATACTATATATTTATGGTATCATTTGGGGAGTTTATTATAAATTTATTCGAGAAGATAGGTTTATATTACGTCTTTTCAGCGATATTTATATTTACAATCGTATATGTATTATTTTCAGCCTTTTTAAAGATCTTCCTTAAGGATACTTTTAATGATAAGCAGATTAACGTAATTTCTTCAATATTTGGTTTTGTAACAGCTATTCTTTCAATTAGTATTTATGAAGTAGCAAAGTTATTGTCTTATTTCCTGAGTTTTATGATATTCATGATTTTAGCGATTTTATTTACCTTTATTGTTATAATGTTTGCCTTAGAGAAAAAACCTACTCTTTCAGATTCTAACTTAAGGAACGTTTTTATAGCAGCACTATCCTTTGTAGTAGCTTTCATATTCATCTCCTTCTATTTTGCATATGAGAACTATATACTACCTATAGCTTATGGGGGCGGTGAGGGTGGTATTATGGAGATCTTTAGGTACGTATTGAAGCCAGAGATAATAGTAATACCTTTCCTATTTGCTATTTTAGGTATATCTATTATGTCTATATCTACAGGTACAACACCTGGGAAAGAGAAGAAATAAGGGATTACTTGAGCTCTTTTATTTCTGCCGAACCTTTACTTAGTTTTGAAACATCAGATAAAAATTCACCAGATATCCCCACAGGTACCTCAAAAGTTCCATACCAAGAATCGTCATACCTTTCTTCAATTATTTTATATTTCCTTTTTAATATACCCAATATTCCTACAGATTCAAGTGGTATTTTTACAATATACTTCTTGAACTCTATTTTTATTGGATATTTTTTCTTTAATTCCTTAATTATTTCATCTGCTTGTATTTCAGCAGGTTTAAATGGATCTATGTTATACTTAATGGATTTTAACATTTCCTCCAGCCTTTGATATGTAAAGGGTGCGTTTATCCTAGGATCAACGGATACCCTCCTAATATAATCGATTATTTGTCTCTCTTTTTCCTCAATAAGTTTTCTCTTATATTCCGTTGTTATCTGTATTTCTCCTTCTTTTAATATTATTTTTGCAATTTCTTCTATATTATCTGTACCGAATACCTGTTTTAAAGTATTTGAAGATACCCTTTCTCCCTTTTTAGCATCCTTAAATACTTCCTTAATCTCTAAAACTTCATCTATGTTCTTTATTTTCCCTTCTCTAAATTCTAACGCCTTTTCTAATTTTACATATATCTCAAAATTTTGTCCTTTTTTAGAATATCTAGCTATTACTACGCTCATAAATACTTCTCAATCTCTTTACCTTCCACAATCACTGGCTTTTCCCCTACTCTGATGTATCCTACTATAACCCTATCGATGGTAAACTTATCCTGAAGGGCCTCTTTTAATAGTTTTATACCGAACTTTATGGCTTCTTCTATGCTTATATTAGGTTTATATTCTTCCTCTAACCTCTTCATGATGTTATCTTCTCCCTCCCCAATAGCGATTGCATAATACTGATAGTAAATACCAGAAGGATCCATTGAATATAACTTTGGTACGTTATCGTTATCAATTCCGGCTATTATTAAAGAAATACCGAATGGTCTCACGCCACTATACCTTGTATAATACTGCATAATGTTGCTAACTTCCCGTATAAGTGATAGCAAGTCTATCTTATTGCCGTAATCGATCCTATGTTGTTGAGCTATTTCTCTCGCAACATCCATCAATACCCTTCCATCGGCCATATAACCGGCAAAGGTTGATATTATATGGTCATCTATTAGCATTATCTTCTCTATAGAGTCCCCAACTATTAGCTTATTCGGTAATCTTTTGTCTGCAATTATTACAACACCATCTTTAGCTTTTAGTCCAATTGCTGTAGAACCAGATTTAGCAGCTCTTTTTGCATACTCTACTTGTAGGATCCTACCTTCCGGGGAAAATATTGTTATTGCTCTATCGTATCCCATAGATGGATAAGGAACTTCTATATCCATAATCATTAAACTCTATCAATGTTTAAAAAATATTTTTTATATTCTTTGATTGTCCTAAAGATACTTTTTACACTTACCTTAAGCAAGTAAAGTATGAATATGAACTTGTAAAGGTTCTTTTTATTAACTGAGAATAAGATTTGATCCTTTTCTTTCTTTATTACCTTTATATTTGCTTTTAAAAAATCAAATAAGCCAAAAAAATAAATATATTTTTCTCTTATTTTATCCTCTATGTCTGTTCCTTCTACTAGTACATACCTCTTTTTTATCCTATAAGTTGCAGTCAAATTATTCTTCCTCCTCCTCTCTCTTCAACTTTTCTTCAACTTCTTTTAGTTCTAACTTATCTATCAACTCTTTATACCTATTTCTTATTGTAACTTCAGTTATTCCTGCTATTTCTGCAATTTCTTTCTGAGTTTTTGAAATACCATGCTTTACACATGCTATGTATATTGCAGCAGCTGCTATTCCTGCCGGACCCCTACCCGCAGTTATATCCCTCTGTTTAGCCTTTTCTACTATCTCAACTGCAGTTGCAGTAACTTCTGGCGGTAAGTTCAGTATAGAAGAGAACCTATGGACATATTCTACAACATCTATTGGCAATATCTTTATCCTTAAGGTTTGTATTAGATGCTTATATGTCCTTCCCAATTCCTTTTTATGGATTCCAGAAGCCTTTATTATTTCGTCCATAGTCCTAGCTACATCATGCATCCTACATGCTATGTAGACACAGGCAGCTATTATAGCCTCTATGGACCTTCCCCTTATTAATCCCCTCTCTACTGCAGTAAGGTATAACTTCAATGCAGTTTCCTCTACTTGCTTTGATAGTTGTAAGAAAGAAGACAATCTCTTTAATTCCTGTTGAGCTAGTTTTAGGTTTCTTTCATAAGAACTAGTTGCTCTTTGCTGCCATTTTTTCAGTTTCCTAGATAACATCCTTTCCTCTAAGCTCTTACTATTAGATTCACTTATCTCAGTGATTAGAGAACTTGCTAATGTAGAATACTTCAATGTACTACCAGTCCTAGCCCTCTCAGATTCCTCTCCTTCATCTATGTTCCTCCACTCCTTTCCTAAGTATGGTACTACCTCTAAAACGTATCCACACTTGCTGCATATAAGCTCCGATGTCTTTGGGTTGTATACGAACTCCGTGCTTCCACAGACAGGACACTTTATTTTTTCGTCTTTGAGTATCTTCTGTGCCATAAAAATTTTTTAAATTTAATCCTTAAAAAATTAACTTTTTAAAATATTCTCAGAAAGAACTTTACAGATAGGTAAAAAAAGATTGGAAAAACATTAATAAAGTTATTTGTAGAAAAATATCATAGTATAGATGAAGAGGGTCGTAGGAAAACATGCCTATGGAAACCTCTACGATATAGATCAGGAGATAGCAGGAGACGAGGAAAAATTGAAAGAAATTGTTATAAATGCAGTTAAAGAGGCTAATGCCAGGTTATGGGAAGTAAAATCTTGGAAGTTTGGTGGAGAAAAGGGAGGAGTGTCTGTAATAGCATTGGTTTTAGAGAGCCATATTGCCATCCATACATGGCTGGAATATAGATACGCTACTGTAGATATTTATACATGCGGGGAACATACGGATCCTAAAAAGGCCTTCGATTATGTAGTATCTCAACTAAAACCAAAGTATTATACATATAATTATGCAGACAGAAGCAGCTTTAGAATAGAGTAACTAGAGACTTTACTAGTAAATAGCAAGCAAATACTATAGCAATGTAATGAAGGTTGAATAAGTTAGAAAGAAAACTAATTAAATCCAAAAAATTTAATAGATTTACGAAACTAAAGAAATTTTTGTATGATAGGAATATGAATACTATTGTTTTTATTAGGAATATATACTGGAAAATGTATAGGAAACTTATCTTCCAGAATACATATATTGAGAAGAGGAGATCGATTAGGTTCAGTAACTTATACATCACACGGTTTCTGCATACTTCCTAAGCCATACTATTGAATAGGTTATTAGAGAAAGTATTATTACGAGTATAGGATTTAAGAAAATAGAGAGGAATGGTAAGAAGAGTAGGGTTATTGAAGAGGCTATTAGGAAAGGATTTTTTGTATAAATAAAGTTGTCTCCTATTGATATACTCTTAAACGAGTATTTCATCTTTTCAGAAATTAGTGGAATGAGGAAGAAACAGATTGGTAATATGGAAGTAATAGTATAATATAGGAGGAATTTAAACATGTATTCCAATATTCCTTCGATTATCAAAGATAGAGAAGAAAGGTATTTAATTATCGAGAATATAATCCAAGTGATCAATGTTCCTAAGAATATTATCTTCGTTTTTTCTTCGAAAGATACATCTATGTTCTTTGATTTTCCTATTCTCCTACTTTCTATTATAATGGTATTGAGGGATAGGAGTATTGGGATGGCATACCCTGATGATAGAAAACCAAAGAGAAGGGTTAATAGATAACTCAGGTTCACAGTTTTTTTACTGGTTACAATTTCCTTTTTGAAATAGTCATATTTCTTTATTTCCTTTTCTATCTCTATTAAGCTAAAATCGGGAAGGATACCATAGTAAAAAGAAACGATCCTGTATACGTATAAGATCAATAAATACGATATTATACTCGATAGGAAGGAAAAGAGGAGGTTATAGATACCTATTAGTAACGTATCATACTTATTAAAGGATAGGAAGAATGCTATTATAAATAGGTAGATTAGCATTTTCTTATTTATCATAATATCTAATACGTTTCCTTTTACTTTATATATTTTTTACCGGAAATAATACATACTATATGACAATCGATATCAATAAGATACTGAATTTCAAAACGACGGAAGAGATAGAGGTTTCGGATAGAATAATAGATCAAATTATTGGACAAGATCATGCTATTGAAATTATAAAAAAGGCTGCTAAGCAAAGGAGACATTTATTATTGATAGGGGATCCAGGAACTGGAAAATCTATGGTTGCTCAGGCATTGGTAGAAATATTGTCAGAAGATAGAGATTTAGTAAGTAATTTACAGGATATATTAGCATTTCCGAATCCAAAGGACGAATATCAGCCGATTATTGTTTCTGTTCCAGCAGGTCAGGGTGAGAAAATTATAGAGGAAGCTAGAAAGAGGGAAGAGAATAAAGTAAAGGGTTTAAAGTTCTATTATTTTTTAATACTGCTAATCGCTATCTTAACACCGTGGTATTTCTATAGTATAGGCAATTATATAATGGCTGCAGCAACTTTTATAGGAACTATGATACTGTTTGCTGGATTATCCCTTTCCTTTCAGGCTTTACAGAAGCAGATCTATAAGTTTATCCCAAAGTTATTGGTAGATAATAAAGGAAGGAGGTCCGTTCCGTTTGTTGATGCTACGGGAGCCCATGAGGGTATGCTGTTTGGGGATGTACTCCACGATCCTTTTCAGTCTGGAGGATTAGAGACTCCAGCCCATCAGAGGGTAATTCCTGGTGCTATACACAAGGCAAATGGCGGTGTCCTATTCGTTGATGAGATAGGAACGTTGAGACCAGAAGTACAGATAGAGCTACTTACTGTACTACAAGAAAAGAAGTATCCTATATATGGAAGATCAGAAAGAAGTGCTGGATCGATGGTTAGAACGACCCCTGCTCCTGCAGATTTTGTTTTAGTAGCAGCTGGTAATATAGAAACTTTAAAGAGGATACATCCAGCTCTGAGATCTAGAATAAGGGGTTATGGATACGAGATCTTGATGAACAATGAGATAGAATATAACGAAGAGAACATAAAGAAGTTTGCAAGATTTGTAGCTCAAGAAGTAAAAAAAGATGAAAAAATACCACATTTTACAAAGGAAGCAGTTATAGAAATAATAAAAGAAGCTCAGAGGAGGTCTGGTAGCAAGAAATATTTAACTTTGAGGTTAAGAGATCTTGGGGGATTAGTAAGATTAGCTGGGGATATAGCTAAATCAAATGGTAAAAGATACGTTGATCTGGAGGATGTATTAGAAGCAAAGAAGTTAGCTGCTACATTAGAAGAAAAATTAGTTAAAGATTACATAAAGAAGAGGAAGGAATATAGCGTTATTAGGACTTCTGGATATGAAGTTGGGAGGGTTAATGGTTTAGCGGTTATAGGGTCTAGGATATTCTATTCCGGTATTGTTCTACCGTTAGAAGCAGAAGTTGTTCCTGGTAAAGGAAGGGGAAGGATAATTGCTACGGGTAACTTAGGAAAGATAGCAAAGGAGGCGATAATTAACGTATCAACGGTAGTTAAAAAATTATTTAATGAAGATTTAAAGAAATATGATGTTCATGTACAGTTTTTACAAACATATGAAGGAGTTGAAGGAGATTCCGCATCTATTGCGGTAGCAACTGCAATAATATCTGCATTAAAGAATTGGAAGATAAGGCAGGATCTCGCAATGACAGGTTCTCTATCTATAAGGGGAGAAGTTTTAGCAGTTGGTGGGATAATAGCAAAGGTAGAAGCAGCAATAGAGGCAGGACTAAAAGAAGTCATTATACCTAAGGCAAATTTAGATGATGTACCAGAAGATCTGTTTGAAAAAATTAAAGTAACCCCAGTTGAAAGTATAGACGATGTAATAAAAGTAGCAGTTTCAAAATAAAATTATATGTTATTTGGCCTTTTTGATAGATATATTGGAGAATATAGTGGTCTAAATGGATAATCTTTTGTTTTTTCCTTTATTTCATTTATCAGAACATCTAATTTTACTTTTAATCTTTCTCCATCTCTTTTTCTTATGTTTATAGTACCTTCTCTTTCTTCTTCCTCTCCTATAACTACTATGTATGGTACCCATAATCTTTCAGCCTCCATGATCTTTTTTCCTACAGAAATATTCCTATCATCAATTTCTACCCTTATCTTATTATCTTCTAGTATTTTTGCTATTTTTTCAGAATAATCTAAGTTTCTTTCAGATACTGGTATTATCCTAACTTGTACAGGAGAGAGCCACAGAGGTAACTCTGGTTTATCTTTTCTCATCGCAGAATCGAATACAGCATATAAATACCTTTCTATGGATCCTATTATTGCATTATGCAATATTATTACATAATTCTCCTTTCCTTGTTCATCAAAGTACTTTATTTTAAACCTCTTCCCATTACCTATGTCTATCTGTGTAGTACCTATTTCTCTAACCCTTCCATTAACGTCTATTATGTTGTATTCTATATTAGTTATCCAATACCTTGCATCCGATGGGGGATAGAGGCATATTAATACAGGTTTATTGACGTCTCTAACTATGTTTTCTATTATCCATTTATAGTTTTCATACATCTCTGGAGATCCGAAGTTGAATAGTAATTCATAATCTTCTCCAATTTTTCTTATTTCTTCCATTATCTTCTTATGCATATAGAAGAATAGATCCTTTGCCTCGTTTATATCCTTACAAAAAACATGTAAATCTGGCATCGTAAACTTCCTCAACCTGAACCCTAATAACAGTTCTCCAGGTTGTTCAAACCTATATGAATCTGCGATCTCTAGCATACCGAAGGGTAAGTTCTTGTAGGATATTACAAGGTCCTTTGCAATTGAAAACTGTTGAAAGCATGCAGCATACCTCAATACGTACTTTGATTTATCAGTTGTAAGCTCATACATCCTTTCACCGAATAGTTTTGCATGTTGGGATACAGGACCTTTCTCTAAATCGAACATGTTTGCACCTTTTATAGTAAATACTGGTATCTTCAAACTTCTTGCTATGCTAATAGAGTAATCTGCTACTAAGTCCACCATTAGAGCCGCATAAGGTTTATACCTCATATGACCGTAATCTGAATATTCTTCCCATTCAAATCCAAACTTTTCTAGCGCTTCTCTTATCGGATTTTCCTTACTCTCTCCGTATTCTTTTCCTAAAGCCTCTTTTTCAACTAATATCCTAAATTCTTTAGATAATTCGTTTTTATCTATCTTTTCGTTACCTATTATTTTTATTTCTGGATTGCATATAGAGTTTGGTTCGTAATTCTTAATAACATCGTCCCATTTTATTACTTCTATTTCATCCCCCAGATCTTTTGTTATTAAATACTCTCTTCCATCCGGAAATAGTATTATATACCTTTTGATCAGTTTTTCTTTTTCCTTTACTTTCTCTTCTTTGACCTTGATGATAATATTATCGTCTTCCTTATAGAATTCATACGGAACCCCCAAGACCTTTAGGGTATCAAGTAAGTAGTCTGTGGGATCTAGGGTAGTGTATATGTTCCTTGAGAGTTCTGCTAACGGGTGACCTTTTACCTTAATTTCAAAGGATTTATACCATCCGAAAGGTGCTCTGAAGACTTCAAAGCCTTCGTCTTTTAGTAAATCTGCTATTTCCTTTATTATTATTAGACTACCTTCGGGATCCTTTGGAAACCTTGTTAAATGAACGTAAGGATATAAAACAACCCTTTTTATTTTTAGACTATCACTAACATTTTTTATATTTTCTACTGCTTTTCTTGCAGTTTCTATATTATCGTATTTTTCAACAGATATAAAACAAACTAAACAGTCTTCAATATACATCTCTTTCATTTCTATTTCTTCAGCCTCTTCAATGGCTTTTTTTGTTGGTATTACCTTTAGATAGTCTGAATGTAAAAACAATATTTTCATAATTAATAATTAAAAAATCCTTTTTAAATTCTATCCATAAGATACAGATTTATGGATATAAAGATACTGGAAAGAAGGGAAAACAAACTCTTGAATAGAGAAGAGGTGTATGCTATAGCGAATCATAGAGGGGAACCTACACCGAAGAGGGAGGATATAAAAAAGAAAGTAGCAGCAATGATAGGGAAGAGCGAAGATTTAATAGTTGTATTAAAGATCATAAGTTCCTATGGTTTACAGAGATCGAAGGTTATACTTCATGTATATAATAGTAAGGAGGATATGATGAAAGTAGAGCCAAAATATATCTTAAAGAGGAATAAGATTATCCAATAATGGCAAAGGGAACGAAAGCTATGGTTAGGATGTATTATAAGGTAGAAGATGGGAAGATAATTAGATTAAAGAGGAAGTGCCCTAAATGCGATAGCTATATGGCAGAGCATAAGGATAGGTTCCACTGTGGTAAGTGTGGATATACAGAATTCAAGAAATAAGATATACGTTTTAAGGGGGATAAAAGCCTCTATCGGTGTTATGTTTAAGAAAATAAAAGAAGGAGAGATATACGTTTTGGATTTAGGAAAAGAAAAATTTGAGATAATTCATACATTTTTTTGTCTAAAACCCTTAGATATCGTTATATTAGATGAAAAGCTGAATATAATAGAGGTCCATAGGAAGGTACCTCCATTCAGGTTTATTTTCCCCAAGAAAAGTTTTAGGTATGTTGTTGAGGGAATAAATTTAGATATAGACAGGATCAGTGAGGAGGTGCAATCTTCATTGGTCAGTTAGATTCCTTATCTTCATTAAAATAATCTAATATAGAAGTTCTCTTATTTTTATATTTTCCTTCAATAACGCTTCTGATAGTATTAAAATCTTTCTCGAAAAGTTCCCTCCAATTCTGATGGTAAAGGACTGCTGCAGGATGGAGGGTAGGAATTATATATACATCCTTATCCCACTTTCTAACTTTTCTTATTTTACCTCTTTCGTTCATTATATTAGTAAATTCAAGGCCAAAATATGAAAAGATGAACTTTGAGGAATGTCTACCCAGCGTTACTATTATTCTCGGTTTTATCGTTTCTATCTGTCTTATAAGCCATATAGAGCATGCCTCTATTTCTTCTTCTTTTGGATCTCTATTATTTGGAGGTCTACATTTTAAAACGTTCGTTATAAATATGTCTTCCCTTTTAATCTCCAATATTTTTTCTATAGTTTCAGTTAAGTATTTTCCGGCATTACCAACGAATGGTCTACCTTGTTTGTCCTCTTCCCTTCCAGGTGCTTCCCCTATGAACATTATCTCCGATGAGGGATCTCCTTCTCCAGGGACATAGTTTATTTTACTCTGGTATAAAGGGCATCTCTTACACTGATTTATCTCCCTATTTATCTTCTCTATCTCTTCCCCTTTATCCATTATTGAGGAATAGAATATAAAATTAAAATATAATTCCCTTTTATGTTTGCGCATGCTAGAGGAAACCTGAATGAATCAGAATGGGTAATAGTTGGTATACCATCTGATTTAGGTAGTCTATCATCGATAAAGGATTATTTAAGGGCTCCGGAAAGTATAAGGGAGGCTTCTTATAGGGTTTTTTCACCGATATTTGGGGATATCGATATGGATAAGATATATGATTATGGAAACCTGGATCTGGAAGATGTAAAATCGTTAGAAGATCTATATAATAAGATATATGAGGATATAAGGAAAATATACAATAAAAATAAGAAATATATATTTCTAGGTGGGGACCATTCGATTACGTATCCTATAATAAAGGTTTTGAAGGAAGAATGGGAAGATTTTATTCTAGTTTATTTTGATTCTCATCCAGACCTGCATCCCGATCCATATATAAACTATCAAAGTTTTATCTATTATTTAATAAGAGAAGAGGTTATTAAACCAGAGAACATTATAATGCTTGGAATATCTAACCTATCCTTTGATGAAAAGAATATTTTGAAGGATTTTGGGATAACTTACTTTACCACTTACGATATATGGGGATCCGTAAAGGAAATAGCTAGAGAAGTTGGTAAAATTACGGACGGTAGGAGGGTTTATATATCTATAGACCTAGATGTATTTGATTCCGGTTGTGGTCATTGGATAGAACCGTTCGGTATAAGACCCTACCATTATTTTGAGATAATCAAGAATATTACGGGATACCCGATCGGATTAGACATCGTTGAACTATTTTCATCAGAATTCTGTGAGAATTTGGCTGCGAAGATAATTGTAGAGAGCATTGCTATATTTAACCTTTATAAAAGCTTTTCAAAATAAAGTATATCTATGGTATTCTTCTTATTCGATCCGCTGTATATCTTGCTCTCTTTAATAGGATATTTCTTTATATTCTTTATAGCCTTATACATTGCTCCAAGGTTTGCAAGTAAGCTATCTGGGAAGCTTTCTTTATATACGAGTATGATCCTCTTAGCTTTTTCAACGATTATCACGTTTTCTTTAGTTGTAGCTGGGTTTATATATCTTGTAGGAATGGATGGAATCTATTATTTTAGTACAATTGCTATTCTAATTTTATTAGCTAATTTCTTAGTTTATTTGTTTTCCCCTCTAATGATAGATATTGCTTTTTCCGTAAGAAGGGATGATTATCTCCAGAGAATAGTCGATGAAGTTAAGGAGAAAGTAGGTTTGAAGGGTAAAGTGTTGGCATTGAGGGCTAACGGTTTGCCTAATGCATTTGCTTATGGGAACTTTATATTCGGTAAAAGGATCGCGGTAACGGATTCTCTTATTGAAATGTTAGATGAAGAAGAGTTGAAATCTGTTATTGGACACGAGATAGGCCATCATAAACATAAGGATTCCATCTTCATCCTATTATTCGGTATATTGCCATCTATAATATATTACCTAGGTTATACAATGGTCTGGAGTGGTATGGGAGATAGGAGGAATAGAAACGGATTTTTGGCTTTATTCGGGTTGATATTAGTATTAATATCCTTTTTGGTTCAGCTTTTAGTTTTAGCCTTCAGTAGGTTGAGAGAGTACTATGCAGACTACGTTGGAGCGAAATATGTATCTAAGTCTGGGATGCAGTATGCTTTAGCAAAGCTATTCATGTTCTATTCTAATGAGGGGTATAGGGAGGCTGTAAGGAAGTCTACTTATAGTACGTTGTTCATATATGCTCTAGCAAATCCCCTAGTTTCTAGGATAGATATAGAATCTATAAAGAATTTGCCAATAAGGGAGATAGAATTTCTTTCTACTCATCCACCAATTCAAAAAAGACTGAAGTTTATAGATCAGATAGTATGAAAGATTATTTTTAATTCTTTTTCCATTTTTAATAATTCTATAATCCTTCTATCTATATCCTTAGCTGCTTTATTTGCATTAATTACTACTGTTCTATCATCTATATACCTACTTTTTCTTATAACAAAGCTTCTATCATCCCTAAATCTTAAATCTTTGCTTCCATATCCTATTACAAGATCTCTTAAACCTTCTACAACGATCTCTATTATTACTTTATTCCCTTCAATTAGGTATTCCTTCAGCCAATCCGGGAATTCTCTTGCAGAGTATTCTGCCGATATTCCTATTATGCAAGTACCTTTTTCCGTTAAATAGTTATCTTTGGTTACCTCAAAAGTTGTTTCATGTGTAGAAGATATTAATCTATGTCCTTTAGCTTTTATTATGAACTTCATTTAAGTATTCCAATATTCTTCTTGCTACGTTAACTTTTGTATATTTTTCAAATCCTTCAAACCTGAAGATAATGTGTAGGTCTATTACATACTTTGTCTTTCCCTTTATCAATACATCGAAGGCAAATATCTCTATGTCAAAGATTTTAGACAAATTCTTAGATATCTCCCTTATTTCTTCATCAATTTTGAAAGGTTTTCCATAACCTCCCTGTGCTATATTTGCTTTAAAGGAAATTGGATTTATCCTTTCCATTCCACCGATCGGATCTCCAATTACTATTACTCTAACATCCCTTTCGTATGGAATATATTCCTGGAATATTATATGGGCCAATTTATCCTTATTTTTATTTAAGAATTCTAGTAATTCTTCCATATTTTCTATTAAGAATACGCCTTTTCCCAGATGTATATAATCGAATTTAGCTATAACAGGAAAACCTAGATCTAGGATCTCTTTATAGTTTTTTTCACTATTTATTTTCTTTATTTTCGGAATTTTAATATTATTTTCAAGCATTTTGTAATAAAAGAATGTCTTATTCATGATGTGATAGTTTTCTATTACCCTATTAACAATTCTTATGTTCCTCTTCTTTAGATAACTTGCTAAAACCTCCAAGTTTGAAATTCCCATTTTCCTCAAGCTTCCTATAAAATAGAACACCTTAGTATTTTTGAATTGACTCTCTGGAGGGAACGTTATATCATCAGAATTAATTAGTTCAAGGTTATCGTAGTTTTTTGCTTCTTCATGTATCCTCTTTAGCTCGTATTCTTGGCAGCTCCCAGAGTAAACTATTGAAATCATTCAGAACAAGATGATACCAACATTTAAATACTTTTATTTTAATAAATACCAAAATGCCCAAGAAATCTAAGAAGAAAAAGGTTGAGAAAGGGAAGAAAGAAAAATTAAGAAGTCATAGTGAAATTGATATAACACAACATTACCTAGTTCCTAAACATGAGATATTATCTGAAGAAGAAAAAAAGGAATTATTGGAAAAATATAAAGTTAAGTTGGAGGATCTCCCAAAAATACTCATAACGGATCCTGCAATATCGAAACTTAATCCTAAACCTGGAGATATAGTTAGAATTGTTAGGATGGACCCTGTAGCCGGTGAATCGGTTTATTATAGGGTTGTAATCGAAGAATAGCTTATAAATCTTATTTATTATAAATTACCATGAATCTATATGACAAGTATGTATTGTTATATAGGTATTATGAGGAAAATAACATACTCGAGACGTTATTAAAATCTTTTAACTATTTTGCAAGTGAGGAAATAACGAAGATCGTAAGAGAAATTGGAGAAGTTTCTCCAAGATTAACTCCTCCAGGAATAACTGAAGTAAAGTTGAAGTTTGAGAGAGCGTGGTTAGGTAAAGCCGATTATACTGAGAGAGAAGGAATATCTAGGGTTATATACCCAAATGAGGCCAGGATTAGGAATATAACTTATTCTGGACCAGTTTATTTGGAGTTCTCAGTTTATGAGGATGGATCCTCAAAGGGGAAGTATGTGGTAAATATAGGTAGGTTGCCCATAATGGTTAGATCAAAGTATTGTAATACTTATGGGTTATCTGAAGAAGAGCTGGTAGAAGTGGGGGAAGATCCAAATGACCCAGGTGGATACTTTATTATTAATGGTACAGAAAGGGTATTAGTTTTATCTGAAGAATTGTCTACAAACAGATTTTATGTTCAGATGGAAAATACATCAGTTAAAGCTAGAGGTTTCCTTTTAGCAGAATCATTAACTGCTCAATATCCACATATAATCGATTTAATGAAGGATGGATTACTATACCTTAGTTTTGAGAGGTATAAAAGGGTTCCTTTAATCTTGGTGATCAAGGCCTTGGGTTTGGAGAAGGATGCTGAGATAGCGAGATTCATAAATGAGGAAGATAACTTTGAAGAAACTTATATAAACCTGTTGGAATTTGCAGATGTAACCACACAGAAGGATGCCCTTCTAAAGTTGGCTAATAGATTAAGACTAACTGGTTCCGATGAAATAAAGATAGAGAAAATGAAAGGAATACTTGAAACTAAGTTACTTCCAAACATAGGGATGGGAAATTCATATAATTTGTTAAAGGCATACAATTTGTGTAAGATGGCGAGAAAGCTATTGCTTTTAGTACATAGGAAGATAGATGAGGATGTTAAGGATCACTTTATGAACAAAATCGTTAGGACTCCTGGGGAATTAATGAGGGAACTTTTTAGGGTTATAGTTAGGACTGTAATAAACGATGCTATGTATCAATACGATAGGTTAGTAAGGAGGGGAAGAATACCGCAATATACATCCATCTTTAGGTCTAAAATATTTACGGAGAGGTTTGAATCTGCTATGGGTACTGGTGTATGGACAAGGGAGAGGATGGGTGTCTCTCAAACTTTGGATAGGACGAATAAGCTTTCCGTCCTTTCCCATCTAACGAGGGTTTGGTCTTCGATAGAAGGTGAGGCCGAACTCCTAGAGGCTAGGATGGTCCATGGCACTCATTGGGGAAGGTTAGATCCTATAGAAACCCCTGAAGGAAAGAATACTGGATTGAGAAAGAATTTAGCGATTTTCTCAAAAATAAGCTTTGAGGAATATGATAAAGAGGAAATAATAGAGGTTTTAAGGAGAATAGGCCTAAAAATTGTTTCATGATAAAATGGTAACGGAAGTCTATATAGATTCCATATTCGTTGGATATGTAGAAGATCCGAAAGATTTTGTAAATAAGTTTAAGGAGATAAGGGCTAAAGGACAGCTACCAAAGTTCGCCAACATATACTTTAATGAAGAAAAGAACATAATTGAAATAAACTTAAGAAAGGGCAGGATATTGAGACCTCTGATAGTAGTAAAGAATGGAAAGCCCCTTTTAACTCAGGAACATATAGAAAAGTTAAGAAAAGGAGAAATAAAATGGTCTGATTTAGAAAAGGAGGGAATAATAGAATGGGTAGACCCAGCTGAGGAGGAAAACTTATATGTAGCGTTATATCCGGAAGATTTAACGGAGGAGCATACACATCTGGAACTATCTCCATTGACTATTTTCGGTATATTAACTTCCCTCGTACCTTATTCAAACCATAACCAGTCTGCTAGGTTGAATAGAGGAATGAGAACACAGAAGCAAGCTCATTCAGTATATTTAACAAACTTTTGGCAGAGATTTGATACAGATATTTCTATTTTATACTACCCACAGGAACCGATCGTTAGAACATTCTCTCATAACCTCTTTAGAAATGCTGATAGGATAGGACAGAACGTAATTATTGCTGTAATGACACAGGAAGGATATAACATGGAGGATGCAATAATTATAAATAGAGGATCCATAGAGAGAGGCATTTTCAGATCCTCATACTTTAGGAAATATGAAGTAGAGAGGATAAAATATCCTGGAGGTTTACAGGATGAAATAACTATCCCATCTCAGGATGTATACTTATATAAAGGGGCGGATAAATACAAATACTTGGAAGAAGATGGAATAGTTCATGTAGAGGCATATGTAGATGAGTATGATGTTCTAGTTGGAAAGGTTTCTCCTCCAAAGTTCTTAAGTGCTTTTGGAGAATATACAACTGCAGGTACTGTTAAGAAGGATACCTCAATGTTGGTTAGGTTTGAGGAGAAAGGTTATGTAGATAGCGTAGTTATTACGGAATCCCCATCTGGTAACATGTTAATAAAGATAAGATTGAGGGATATAAGAATTCCGGAGATAGGAGATAAGTTCTCCGTTAGGCATGGACAGAAAGGTGTTGTTGGAATGATTGTAGACGAATCTGATATGCCATGGACTGCCTCAGGTTTAAAGCCAGATATAATCTTCTCTCCCTTCGGTATACCGGCAAGGTTAACTATTGGTTTGCTTTTAGAGATTCTTGGAGGTAAGGTTGGTGCATTGAACGGAAGGTTTATAGATGGTACCCCGTGGTTTGGGGAGAAAGAGGAAGATCTAAGGAAAGAACTATTGAGCCTTGGATTTATGGAAAGTGGGGAGGAAACGATGTATAATCCACTTACTGGAGAAGAGTTTAAAGTTAAAATATATGTAGGATCCGTATATTACTTGAGATTAAAGTATATGGCAGAAAACAAATTGCATGCTAGAGCATTAGGTCCAGTTACGTTATTAACCAAACAACCAACTGAAGGAAAATCAAGAGAGGGTGGATTAAGATGGGGAGAGATGGAAAACGAAGTATTGGCTGCTCATGGAGCATCCCTATTACTTAGGGAAGCTTTCTCATCGGATGATGTTATCGTTCCGATTTGTGAGAACTGTGGAAGTATAGCCGTTGAGGATGATATACATCATAAGATCTATTGTCCAGTTTGTGGGGAGACAGATAAAATAGCTAGTATTAAGACCTCTTACGCTTTCTTATTGCTAGTGAGAGAGTTAATAAGTTTGGGAATATGGCCTAGGTTTAAAGTTAAGTACAAATTCGAAAAATGACGGAAATAACTACAAAGAAGATAGGTGGTATCATATATTCTATAGCTAGTCCAGATTTAATTAGGAAGATATCAGCTGTAAAGATCATAGTTCCAGAGTTATACGATGAAGATGGGGCTCCAGTTAGAGGTGGGCTAATGGATCCGAGGATGGGTGTTATAGAACCTGGACAGGTCTGTGAAACTTGTGGAAAGCCAGCTGGAAGATGTCCAGGTCACTTTGGTTATATAGAACTTGCAAGACCAGTTATACACATACTTTATGTTTCAACAATAAAGGATCTCCTTTCAGCAGTTTGTCACAATTGTGGAAGGGTAAAGTTAACTGAAGAAGAAATAAAGAAGATTAAGTCTAGGATAGATAAACTAAGGAAACAGAAGAGATGGTCAAGATTGAGTAAGTTTGTTAAGAAATACGTTTATTCTAGAGCTAAGAAGAGATCAACTTGTCCTCATTGTAATTATACTAATCCAAAAATAGAATTTAACAAACCCTATTATTTCTTTATAGAAGAAGGAGGATTAAAAAGGAAGATGTATCCATTAGAGATAAGATCTATATTAGAAAAAATTCCAGATGGCGATCTATATGTTCTAGGTTTTCATCCTACTTATTCAAGACCAGAATGGTTAATACTAACTGTTTTACCTGTTCCCCCAGTTACAGTTAGACCTTCAATCGTCTTAGAAAGTGGTGAGAGGGCAGAAGACGATCTGACTCACAAGTTGGTTGATATAGTTAGAACCAATCAGAGATTGAAGGAAGTAATAACGACAGGTGCTCCACAGGTTGTTGTAGAACAGCTTTATGATCTACTTCAATATCATGTTTCTACATATTTCTATAACAACGTAGCTGGACTTCCAAAGGCCATTCATAGATCTGGAAAGCCAATAAAATCTATAGTCGAAAGGTTGATTGGTAAGGAAGGTATAATAAGGTATAACCTCCTTGGAAAGAGGTTGAATAACAGTGGAAGAGCGGTTATATCTCCTGATACTAAAATAAGGATGAATGAAATTGGAGTGCCTTATGAAGTAGCCAAAGTATTAACGGTTCCTGAAAGGGTTACAGAATATAATATTGAATGGTTAAGGAAGTTGGTCTTAAACGGTCCAGACAAATATCCAGGTGCTAATTATGTAGAAAATACAGAAGGGAAGAGGTTAGCGATTACTAACGATAATAAAGAAACTGTAGCATCATTATTAAAACCTGGTTGGATAGTTGAGAGGCACTTAATGGATGGGGATATAGTTATATTTGGTAGATATCCATCTCTACACAGGATGTCATGGTTCGGACATTATGTTAGGGTTTTACCTGGTAAAACCTTTAGGATACATCCAGGTGTTTGTACCCCATATAACGCAGATTTCGATGGGGATGAGATGAACATATATGTTCCACAGACGGAAGAATCTAGAGCGGAGGCTATCTTACTGATGGAGCTCTCAAATCATATGATAACTCCGAGATATGGTGAATTGATTATGGGGGGAATACAGGAGGTAGTTACTGGTATATACCTCTTAACTCAGGATGATACTAAGATACCAATAAATCAAGCTGTAGATATTGTTTATAAATCTAATGCTGATGAAGAAGGACTGGAGAGGTTAGAAGACTTTATAAATAGGGCAAAAAGTGAGGGAAGAGATTACTTGACTGGAAAGGAAGTATTTTCAGTATTTCTGCCAAAAGATTTGAGTTTGACCATTAAAGATGTAAAGATAGTTAATGGAGAACTTAAGGAAGGTGTGATTTCATCAGAGATGATAAAATCTGAGAAAGGAAAGTTGTTCCTATACATTTATAACTATTATGGAAAGGAGAAGGCACTAAAAGTTATAGAAAGAATATTCCTTTTGGGTATATGCTATCAATATTTGCATGGAATAACATGTGGAATAGGAGATTTCGATATTCCAAAAGAGGCAAAAGAAGAAATAGATAGAATAATAGAGGAGGCTAAGAAAGAAATTGATGTTCTGTATGAAAAATATAAGAAAGGAGAATTAGAGGGAGTAGTTGGAAGATCTTTAAGGGACGTCTATGTTGACCTATCACAGAAGAAGATAGCAGATGCATTGACTGCTGCAGGTTCATTGTTAATAAAGAAATACATTAGGAAGGATACAGGTACTTATATTATGGCTTATACCGGTGCTAGAGGTAAATTGACTGATGTTTATCAAATATTGGGTTTCTTAGGACAGCAGGCATTTAGGGGAGGATTAGTGGAGTTTGGATATTCGGGAAGGAACTTATCGATATTCAAAAAAGGTTATGATCATCCTATAGTTAAGGGTTGGGTTACTTCAAACTTTTCTAAAGGTTTAAAACCTTGGGAAATGTTCTTCCACGCAATACCAGGTAGGGATGCCCTAATGGATGTAGCTATAAGAACATCGAAGTCAGGATACTTGTATAGAAGACTATCTCACTCCATCTATGAACTAATTGCGTTTGATGATTTAACTGTGAGGGATTCCAAGGGAAGGATTATACAGTTCATTTATGGAGGAGATGGAATGTTTCCACAAAAAACAGAAAGCGGTACTTTGGATTTAGAGTTCATAGTAAATGAAGTTTTAAAAGGCTTAAGTGATAAAAAAGATAAAGATGGATCTTCCAAAAAAACTAAGAGAACTGGTAGAAGAAAAAAGTAAATCCCTCCCAGAAGATTTAAGGGATAAATTTGTTGAAAAAGTAAGAGAAGAATATGAAAGAAGGTTAGTAGAAGCTGGGGAGCCTGTAGGACTGGTTGCTGCACAGTCTATTTCAGAACCTACTACTCAGTTAGTCCTAAAGTCATTCCACTATGTAGGTATGAGGGAATTTCAGGTTGCTTTGGGACTGCCAAGGTTGCTCGAGATAACTGATGCTAGAAAGAGGATTAAGGAAAAATACATGAAGATACATCTCTTAGATGAGTATAAGAATAATAGAGAAATAGCTGAAAAAGTTGCTAGAAAGATTGTTGAGACTAGGGTTGAAGATATAATGGAGAAAATGGAATTTGATATCCTTGATAATAGTATAGCTATATATTTAGACAAGAAATATCTAGAAAAAATAGGACTAACCTTTGAAGGGGTATATAATATTTTAAAGAGGAGGTTGAAGAAATTCGAAGTTGAGAAGAAAGGTAATAAGATCATAATAACTGCAAAGAACCTAAAGCCAAAAGAGCTATATATATTAAAGGAAAACATAAAAAAGATCCAAATATCTGGAATAAGAGGAATAAGACAAGTTCATTTGCAGAAGGAAGGAGAAGAGTGGGTTATTTATACTAATGGAAGTAATTTAAGGGAAGTTATGAGGATACCGGAGATAGATTATAGGAAGGTCTTTACGAATGATATTCATGAAATTGCAAAGGTTCTTGGTATAGAAGCTGCCAGGAGGGTAATATTAGAAGAGATGATAAAGATATTCGAGACTTATGGATTAAGGATAGATTATAGACATTTCTCAATAGTTGCAGATGTTCTAACATGGTATGGAGAGTTTATGGGCATAACTAGATATGGAGTTATAGCTGAAAAAGCTTCTACATTGTCAAGAGCAGCTTTTGAGATACCGATCAAGAACTTTATCAACTCGGCTATGCTTGGACTGGAGGACGATGTATCTTCAGTTATAGACAACTTGTTAGTTAATCAGATCATTCCGCTAGGAACCGGTGTGTTTGAGGTCTATTATAAGAGGAGAGAAAAATAAAAAACCTATTGCTAATTATAAGTAAATGGACATAGTAAATGAAATAAAATCCTATAGCGAGGATAAAATAGTATTGGGTAGTAAAAGAACTATAAAATACTTAAAGTTGGGTAAGATTTCAAAGGTTTATGTAGCTAATAATGTTCCTGAAGAGGTTTTGGAAGATTTAAAGTACTATGCTAGTTTATCGAATATAGAGGTTAAGGAGACTAACTTATCGAACGTAGAGATAGGTATAGTTCTAAAAAAGCCATTTAAAGTTTCCGTTATTGGTATATTAAAATAATGGTTAATGGTCTATTTGCTGCTAGGAAATTAAGGCTGGATAGAAAGAGGTTTAGATGGTCTAAAAAGGAATGGAAGAGAAGAGTGTTGAAGTTAAAAGAGAAGTATGATCCCCTAGAAGGGGCACCGATGGCTACAGGAATCGTATTGGAAAAGGTATCTATAGAGAAGAGACAGCCATATTCTGGTATGAACAAATGTGTGAGAGTTCAGCTGAAGAAGAATGGAAAGATAGTAACAGCCTTTGCACCAGGAGATAAAGCTATTAAATACATTGATGAGCATGATGAAGTTTTAATAGTTGGTATAGGTGGACCAAAGGGAAGAGCAATAGGTTCCATTCCTGGAGTGAGGTATAAGGTAGTATTAGTTAATGGACAACCATTAGAGTTACTTAGGATAGGAAAGATAGAAAAAGCCAGGAGATAATCTTAAATTTTTCAACTTTTCAGTAACAAATAGATAATATAAAATAAAAAGTTTTAGTTATAATCAATATAATGGATGTAGACATAGCTCTTTTTACAGCTTTAGGCCAGTTTATCCTTTGGATCGTAGTAGGTACAGTACTAGGATGGATAGTAGGAAAGCTCGTTAATCTGTTATTGGACAGGACAGTAGAGAAGGTATTGGATAAGACAGGAATAGGAAAGAAGCTTAGGGAAGTAGGACTAGATTTCTCAGATGCAATAGGACTGTTTACTGGCGTAGTAATATTGTTGCTTTTCTTACAGTTGGCAGTATCCTATTTGCCATATATAGGAGGATTATGGCAATTAGTAATAAACGGAATAGCTTATTTGACTAACGTAGTAGTTGCCGTAGCTTTCGTTACAGTAGGACTATTATTTGTAGTTCTATTTGCAGATTATGTAGAAGGATTTGTATCTAGATATAGGGAAGACGTTGCTAAGCTATTTAAGATGGTATTATCTATAGGATTACTCTGGGCTGTACTATCGTTTGCCCTATATCTATTGAACTTACAATACACAATATTCCAAGATCTATTAACGGGATTCGTTGTACTATCCGTAGCAGCAGTTGTTATAGATTCTGTAATGTCTAAGATTGAAGAAGATATAGAAATAAAACCAATATTAACCTACTATCTATACGGTATCTTCGTATTGATAGCAGTAAATGCAATATTCTATAACTGGGTACCAACGAATGTAATAAACGTATTTGCCTATGGTTTCGCAGGAATGTTCATACTAGCATTATTGCCGGCTGTAATAAAGGCTATAAAGGAGGTAATATAAACTTTAAATTTTTTTTATATTTTCTTTCTAAATGAGGGATCTCAAAGATCTAAAGTTTTTTGGGAGATGGAGGTATGAAATCGAACTAGAAGATGAAAGTTTAATGAAAGCAATGAATACTAAACCATACATTATACCAAAAGCTGCAGGTAGGTACCAGAAGAAGAGGTTTGGAAGCTTTAACATTCCTATAATAGATAGGTTAATAGGAAGGTTGATGACCCCAGGACACTTTGGTAGAAAACATAAGTTCACTTCTTATAGGGCATCTGGAAAATACTATAAATGCCTAAACATAGTAATAAAGGCATTTGAGATAATTGAAAAGGAAACTGGAGAAAATCCAATAAAGGTTTTCTCTAAGGCGATAGAGAATGCCGCTCCTAGAGAAGAAATTACAACTATCGAAATGGGTGGAGCAAGGTATCCAAAAGCTGTTGATATCTCTCCAAAGAGGAGGGTTGATATTGCAATAAGACATATAGTCTGGGGGGCATATCATAAATCTAGAAATAAGGGAAAAATGTATGAGGCATTAGCAAAAGAAATAATTGCAGCTTATAAGAATTCTATAGATTCTTATGCTATTTCTAAAAAGTTAGAACTAGAGAGGTTGGCATCCTCTTCTAGGTAATGAGGAAGCCTATAGCAAGAGGTTTTTATTTTTTTGATAGGGATCTGCTAATTAAACAGATAGAAGATTGTTTTTTAGATGAATTTGGTCCAGGTTATATACCAAAAGAAAGGAAGAAAAATAGAAGTTTAATTGCAGGGATTGTACCTCATGCAGGTTATAGTTTTTCTGGGCCAGCTGCAGCCTTTTTATATAAAGAGCTGTATGAGAATTGGGATTTCGATACGATAGTTATATTAGGAACGAACCATACAGGATTGGGAAGCTACTATTCTATGCTTGTCTCTGAGGATTGGGAAACACCTTTAGGTGTTATAAAGACGGATAAGGAGTTTGGAATGAAATTAATTGAAGAGTTCGATATATATGAGGAAAAGGAAGCACATTTTTATGAGCACTCTATAGAAGTCCAGCTACCTTTCCTCTATTATTTGTTTGATGGATCTTTTAGGCTGGTTCCTATAGTTATCTCTGATCTAAATCTAGAGAGGGTTAGAAGATTCGTCAAAACCTTAAGGGATGTATCTAATGAATTGGGGAGGAAGGTTTTTCTCATATCCTCATCGGATCTTACACACCATGGATCCTATTATGGCTATAAGAAGTTTGATACAGATATTCCAGAGAAGGTAAGGGAATTGGATATGAAATATATAGATAGGATAATTAATCTAGATTCTGAAGGACTTTTGGATTTGTTTGAAAGGGAAAATGGAACAGTTTGTGGAATATCCCCAATTATAGCCTTTATAGAATATACTAAGCTAGAAAAAGGGAAGGTTGAGCTGTTAAAATATTATAATTCTGGAGAAAAAACTGGAGAAGAGGATTTTGTAGTAGGTTACGCTTCTATTTTATCTTTTATTTAAGTTTTATTTCTATTACTTCCCCTTCTGGTTCTATTTCTTGGAATATTTGGCTAGTAAATCTATAGATCTTGATAGGCAACTTTATCCAGGAATCAGGTGGTAACCCTGCCTTCAAACACGTATAACTTAAGAAAGTATATTCATCCCAATTATTTTCTACTGCAACTTCCGGTAGTAGCAATCCACTATAAATTCCATACTGTACTATTATTCCATGTTTTCCTATCTCTATATGCTTTGGATAATCTTCCGGATTTTCTACTTTTATTATTTCAGGTTCTGATAGTATGTTTATTTCTATAGCACATTCGTTTAATTCTTCTATTTTCATTGGCTCAAACCTAGGATCCTCCGTAGCTGCGGATATTGATGATAGAACTAGTGCCTTCCATAGGGGATATATGGGGAAAGGGAAGCCTATACATCCTCTCAAATCTTTTGTTCTAAAGTTCTTTATTGTAGTAAATACACCCCTTTTTTCTTCATATTTCTTTATTTCTTCGGGAAATATTATTTCTTTCGTTTCTAAATAGTGTTTAATTACCTTTCTTGATGTTTTTACGAACATTTCCCCTTCTTTTAAACTGTACATTATTTTTAAATGTTAAAATCATTTATAAAGTATGGTGTGGATAAGGAAGAAGAGGAGACCTTTCGATATAGATATGGAAGATATATTCGATTACATAGATTACCAGATATGGAATGCTTTTGAGTCTATTAGGAGGGGTATGAGTGGAATTAGGCCATTTAGATGGGGATTCAGTGGTTATGAACTAGTAGATGAAGGGGATAAGTACGTAATAGAGATGGAATTACCTGGGGTAGATAAAAAAGATATAGAAGTTAATGTTAGGGATCATCTACTAGAAATAGTTATAAAGAAGAAGGAGAAGATGGAGAAGGAGGAAGAAGGCTATTATATAAGTAAGAGGTATTATTCTGGCTTTAGGGAGGTAATTACTTTACCTGCTGATGCAGATGAAAATAAGATAAAGGCTAAATATAATAATGGGATTTTGAGAATAGAGATAGATAAAAAAATATCTAAAGGAAAGAAGATAGATTTGGAGTAATTAATGATAGTAGAAGAAATAATAAATAGCAGTATAGCTAGGATTAGAAAGATAAGGGATAAGGACTATAAGAAACAGGTTTTAAAGAGGTTCGATTCCTTAAAGGATTTTTTAGATAGTAAATTATTGGAGATCTATAATAGAATTCCTGGTAAGAAGATTAACAGATTCTATAGAGAGCTCTTAGATTTATATATAGGATGGGAAAACGTATTGTATGCCAAGAGGAGGATAAATTTCATTAGGAAGAAGGTCTTTGATTTTTATAACTTATATAGAAATAGGGTTAGGATATTAAGGGATAGGAATGAGATTAGTAAGGTTGGAAGAGAGTTTTATGGGAGAGTTTTTAGTTTATTGAGGAGGAATAAGAAGGCATTTTTAATATACAGTGAGATAGAAAAGTTTTATAGGAGAATACCAAAGATAAAGGATCTACCAACAATAGTTATTACAGGTTTACCGAACGTTGGGAAGAGCACCTTACTCAAGAGATTGACCGGATCCGAACCAGAAATACAGCCTTATCCCTTCACAACTAAGGATATTATGGTGGGATATATAAGGTCCGTATATTCAGATATTCAAGTTCTAGACGTTCCCGGTATTATGGATAGGGAATTTGATAGGATGAATAGGATTGAAAAGAGGGCAATATTGGCCTTAAAGTACCTTGCCAACCTTATAGTTTATGTTATAGATCTAACAGAGACTTGTGGATACAGTGTTAAGGAGCAAGAGAACGTATTGAGGAGGATAAAGGATAATTTTAATTTAGATATAGTAATATATTTTTCTAAGACGGATCTCTTCTCAGATAATGAATGGAAAAAGATGGAAGATTTTGTGGATAGGAATAAACTAAGGTACTTTTATGATAAGGATGAGTTAGTAAAGTATATAATAGGCTTTATAAAAGAAAAAAAGTTGTTTGTCTAATGAGAATACTCGTTATAGGTGATGTTCATAATGATATTCTATTAATAAAGAGGTTAGTAGAATCTATAAAGAGGGAGAAACCGGATTATTTGTTCATACTTGGGGATATCTCCGACTTTGGAGAAATTCAGAGAGGTATTATAAAAATAATATTAAAGTATATCGATAGTAATAAGGTATTCTTAATACCTGGAAACCATGAGACTGTAGATCTGATTAACTTTATCAAGGAGAGATATAGGATAAATATATTTCATAAAGACGCATTCCCTTATGATGATACGGTTTTAGTGGGTTTAGGAGGTGGGGATATAGTCTTTTTCTTGATATCGGAGGGTGAGATAGAAGAATTCTTAAAGGAAGTTAGTAAGAAATTTAAGGACAAAAGGATATTATTGTTCTCTCATTTACCTCCAAGTTATACTAGGACGTCTCTATTTGAATTTGGAAGTAGATCGATATATAATTTTATAAAATACGTTAATCCGGAATTGGTAGTTCATGCTCACATTCATGAAACTGGGGGATTGGAGGATCTCCTTTTTAAAACTCCAATATTAAACGCATCTAGGAGTATTTTCTTAATAGAAGTATCAAAAGACCGACTAAACTTTAAAAGGGTGTTTTAAAATCCATTTTCTGAAAGAATAAAAGGATATAGTTATATTGAATATTATGACTTATCCTGTTATAAGGGTAAAAAAGGTTAGAAAGAGGGATGGGAGGATCGTTGATTTTGATCCTTATAGGATCGAGCACGCTGTTGAGAGGGCTATGATAGCTTCTGGTATGTATGATAGGCAGGTTTTAGAGAAGATAATAAACCATATATTAAATTTGATTGATATAAGGTTTGAGGATAAGGAGATACCTGATGTAGAGCAGATTCAGGATATCGTTGAATTATCTTTAGTGAAGTTTGGTCTTTATGAGGTAGCTAAAGCATATATTACATATAGAAAAGAAAAAGAACAAATAAGGAAGGAGAAAATAAGGTTATTAGGAGATTTCTATGAGGAAGAAGTAGCTAAGAGGTTTTCTTTAAATGCTATAAGGCTTATGGTAGATAGATACTTGTTAAAAAATGAAAAAGGAGAATTAATAGAGGGTCCAAAGCAGATGTTTGAAAGGGTTGCAGCTTTAGTAGTTATACCAGATATATTATACGATCCTAAAGTATACGATAAAGAGGGAAAGCAAGAGAAGAAGCCCTATGAAGAGTTTAATCCTGGAGATTATGATGGAAAGGTTGGATTGAAGGATGAGAAAGGGAATTTTATAGTCAAATGGAATAAATATCACCTTGAAAGGATGAAGTATCTGTATGATTATTTAAATGAGAGGGGTCATATGAAAGTTAAGTGGAGTGAACTCTTGGAGATGATAGAGAAAGGGGCCTTTAACGAATATGTCCACAATTATATAAAGTATTATGAAATAATGGTAAATAAAAAGTTCTTGCCAAATTCTCCAACCCTATTTAATGCAGGTGCTAGATTAGGACAATTGTCTGCATGCTTTGTTATACCTATATACGATGATATGACAGCAATCATGAAGGCTGCTACGGAAGCTGCCTTAATATTTAAGTCTGGTGGTGGTGTAGGTATAAATTATAGCTTATTAAGACCATCAGGTGATATTGTTGCATCTACAGCAGGTGTAGCTTCAGGGCCCGTATCTTTTATGAGGATAGTAGATGTTGTTACAGACGTTATTAAGCAGGGTGGAAAGAGAAGAGGGGCAAATATGGGAATATTGGAAATCTGGCATCCGGATATCCAATCTTTTATACATGCAAAGGAAAGTGAAGGAACTTTAGAGAACTTTAACATCTCTGTCATGATAACTCCAGAATTTTGGGAATATTATGAGAAGGGAGAGAAGTATCCACTATTGAATCCGAGGATATTGAGGAAACATAACTATCCATTACCTGGTGAGAAAGGTTTTGATATGAAAGAGGTACCAAAGGATGCTATAGTTAACTACGTAGATCCAAAAGAGATACTTAACGAGATTGCATACATGGCCTGGAAGGGTGGGGATCCAGGATGTTTATTTATGGACAATATAAATAGAAGGAACGTTATGTTTGAAACGAGGGGACCTATAAGGGCAACAAACCCCTGTGTTACAGGAAATACAAGAATACTAACCCCGATAGGTCTTATAAAAATAGAAGATCTATTTAAATTAGAAAAGAAAATAAAGGCAGATGTTTTATTTACGTTTGATATAGATAGGGGAGGGGAGAATTTTGCTTATGCAACATCAATAATAGTTCCAGGGGAGGAAAACGTAGTTTATGTTAATACAAAAGGAAAAAGCATATCTTTTAGTGAATTAGAGATTAAAAACGCTTATGTTTGGAAAGTAGGTTATAAACCAGTTTATAAGGTTATTTTTGAGGAAGGTCTGGAGATAGAAGCTACAGGGGACCATAGATTACTAACTAATGAAGGTTGGAAGGCCGTTTTAGACTTAAAGCCAGGTGATAAAGTTAAAATCGCTAGAATGGATATAGATGAGCTGGAATTCTATGGTTTAGAAAGATATAAGGATATTGAGCTTTCATACGATTTAGGTTTTCTTGTGGGATGGATAATTGGAGATGGTTATGTTCAGGAGGATGCTATTAATTTGTACTTTAATGAAGAGACAGAAAAGTACGTTGTTCAGAGGATTGTAGAATATTTAAAGAAGGAATTTAAGTATACTCCCAACATATACTTTAGAAAAGGCAAAATTTGGGTTAGAATAAGGGAGAAAGAAATAGTGAATCTATTAAGAGAACTTTTACGTGGAGAGAAGCTTCCAGAAATTGTCTATATGGGAAATCCGGAGTTTATAAAAGGATTTTTATCAGGTCTATTTTCTGCAGACGGATATATAGATTCAGATGGTGCAGTAAGATTAACATCATCGGATTTGGAGATTTTAAAGGAAGTACAAAAATTATTGTTGCTGTTTGGAATCCTTTCTAAGATATACAGTAGGCCATATAAGGGGACGTTTAAATATATTACTAAAGAGGGAGAAGTGAAGACATATACTAGTGAAGGATACTATGAAATAATAATTAATAACTATAGTAGGAAAATATTTGCTGAAAAAATAGGATTAATAAGACATAAACAGAAAAAATTAATTAAAAGGTTGAATAAAATTAAAGCAGATGAGCCTTACTTTGTTGTGAAAGTAATAAAATATGAAGGAGAGAAGTTAGTGTACGATTTAACTGTTCCTGAGGACCATATCTATGTATCTAATGGAGTATTAAGCCATAATTGCGGAGAACAGCCCCTATATCCATATGAATCCTGTAATTTAGGTTCAATTAACCTTTATGCTTTTGTAAAGTTCAAGAATGGGGAAACTTACTTTGATTGGGAAGAACTTAAGGAAACAATAAGATGGGCATACAGGTTCCTGGATAATATAATAGATGTAAATAAGTATCCTATTGAGGAAATAGAGAAGGCTACAAAAGCTGTTAGAAGGATAGGTTTAGGTTTTATGGGATTAGCAGACGTTTTATATGCTCTAAAGGTTCCATATTCTTCCGAGGAAGGTTTTAAGTTTATTTCAAAGGTTTCCGAGTGGTTAACTTACTATACTATGCTGGAGTCAGTTGAGAGGGCTAAGGAAAGAGGGGTTTTCCCATTATACGATAAATCGATGTATAAGGAAGGAAAGATACCAGTTGAAGGGTACTATCATAGAGAACTTTGGACCTTAGATTGGGATTACTTAGTTGAAAACATCGTTAAGTATGGAATTAGGAACCTTGAAGTGACATCTATAGCACCTACGGGTTCTATATCGATGTTTTTCGATGTTTCTTCAGGAATAGAGCCTCAATATGCCTTAGTTTATGAAAAAAGAGTTACGGCAGGAAGCTTTTATTATGTAGATGTGGAGTTTGAGAGACAGTTAAGGATGAAGGGATTATATAAGGAGGAGGTTTTAAGAAAGGTAGCTGAGAACGGAGGAAGTCTATTGGGCATAGATGATATACCTATAGATCTGAAGAAGGTTTTCTTAACTGCCTTGGATATTCCATGGTGGGATCATGTTAGAGCTCAAGCAACTGCGCAGATGTGGATAACTACATCCATATCCAAGACTATTAACATGCCATTTTGGGTCACAAAAGAGGATGTTCTATTATCCTATTTATTTGCCTATAAGATGCTTTGTAAGGGAATAACTGTCTTTAGAGAGGGTTCAAAGTCTAAGCAGGTTTATTATACATCTGCAGAGGCTTCAAAGAAAAGGATAGCAGAATACATAGATATGGTAGAAAAGAAGATAATAGAGAATAAGACTTTAGAATTGTTGAAACTGTTTAATATAGAGGTACCTTCCTGGTATTACACAATAAGAACTGAAGAATATACAAAGATAGATGTAAAGCCTAACTTGCAGGTAAAAGTTGAGGAAAATAACTTTAAATCTGATAAATGTCCAGTCTGCGGAAGCAATAGGTTAGTTAGGCAATCGGGATGTATTACATGCTTGGATTGTGGATGGAGTACCTGTATAATTTCTTAACCTTTTTTTGATGATAATTAATATTGGGCCCGTAGTCTAGCGGTAGGATGCCGGCCTGGCTAGCCGGAGATCCCGGGTTCGAATCCCGGCGGGTCCATTCTTTATTTTATTTCCTTGAAAATATTCGTATATATCTCCCTAAGTTTAGAGGGTATAACGTGAGTATATATTTGAGTAATAGAGAGGGAAGAATGCCCCAAGATTTCCTGTATGTATCTGATGTCTATTCCGTTTGTTAGAAGTAAAGTAGCTAAGGAATGTCTGAAGACGTGTGGAGTAACCTTCTTTTTTATTCCTGCCTTTTCTGCATATTTTTTAACTAACCTTTCGATCTGTCTAGTTGAGATATTGAAGATTTTCTCTTCTTTAACTTCCTTTAGGTATTCCTCAAGTTCTTTAATTAAGAAATTCGGGATTGGTACTATCCTTTCCTTACCGCCTTTTCCATATACCTTTATAAAACCTTCCTTCAGCATTATATCCTCTTTTTTAAGGTTAACTAACTCAGAAACCCTCATACCAGTATAGAAGAGCATTAATAGGATTAATTTATCCCTCCTTTTCTTAACTACTCTCAAGATGTTTTGAAATTCTTCAAAAGTTATATACTTCGGAAGCTTTTTATCTATCTTTGGGGCCTTTAAATATTTTATTAGATCTTCTCTTTCCATAAATTTCAGGAAGGAAGATAGAGCTCTTGTATATAGCCTAATAGAATTTAGGTCTAGTTTTTTCTCCTTTCTAACATTTATAAGAAACTTAAGTATAATTTCTTTATTTATTGTTTCCTTTAAAGTAGTTGAATCTATTTCTTTATTTTCGGTTTGTTTTATCATAAATTCCAGGAATTTCTTTATTGGGATAGAATATGTTTTAATTGTATTCTTTGATTTTCCTTGTAGATCCAACCATATCTTATACTCTTCGATTATATCATTCATAAATATTTATATTAGGAATTCTGACCTATTTAAAATCTTTAAAATGGTTTAAAGAAAATTAATATTATACCCTACCTGCCATGCACTGGGGATAAAATGAACCAGTTCCTCCGGGTAGGGTACAGTAATGAAGACGTTGGCTTGACCCTGATAGGTGATGATTACGGCACCTCAGACTTCTTTGGAACATCTATTACAATTATCTTATTGTTCTTTACTATATCCTCCATTTTTACCTTTAGAAGGTGATTTTTATCCCCCCCACCTACATATACATCATCTTCATTGATGAGGTCTTTATCTATATATATAATATGATTTATATCAAATGGAGAAACCCCTCCAACTTCGTATCCAGTAAACTTCTTTACCTCTTCAGGTTGTGCTAACCTTAAGTCCCTAAATCCTAATAACTTTGCAAGCTTCTTTTGGTTAACCCTGTATATAGCCCTTAGTAGTATTATAATAGGTTCTCCCTTTTCGTTCAGGAAGACTATGGTTTTTCCAATCTTTTCCTTCGGAGCAATTTCACTAGCTTTTTCAGATGTAGAAACATCATCGTATAAGATAAACTCGTGTGGTATATTATTTCTCTTCAAATAATCTTCTAAAGTATCTTTATTTTTTGATAAAAACAAAGTAAATAATTAAAAAACAAAAAGAAGCCTTATTGTCTAACTACTTCCTTCCAAGCCAATTTTACGTCCTCTTCTTGTACTGTTCTTCTTCCAGCGTGCTTTGCTAAGTCTACTGCTCTCTCAGAAACCCTATCTGCAATTTCTACAATTGCCTCTACAAAGGCTTTCTTAGCTTCTTCCGATACTCTAGATGCACCTGCTTTCCTCAAGATTTTATACAAAGGTGCTATTGGAATTGGTGTAACTCTTTTAGCCATAATATTTTATTTTACTTTAGATATAAAAATCTTTTTCTCTTTTAATCTATAAATAGCTTAACAAACTTTTAACATCTTAATTTCGTTAAATAATTTCAACCAGGTCCTTAACTCCATTATTAATCAAAAATGTTGTTTCAAATTGAGATACAAGACCTTTGGATTGTTCACAAAGTATCTTGTATTCTATCAAAACTTTCTCCTTTATTAAATAATTTATAATAAGATCTATATTATTTAAATCTTTAAAATCTCTATATATCCATCTTTTACAAAAAGGAAGATATTTATATTTATTGTATATGTTATCTAATATTTTTCTTGCATTTAGATTTCTCAAAGGCTTATAGTTTACTACTGAATAAATTTTAGAACTTCCACAATCTTTTACGAATCCTATACCGTTTGTTGCAAAAGGCTCTACTGCATAGATTCCCTCAGAAATTTTGGTTTGAGATCCATTATCGTAGTTAGGAATATTTATACTAGCATGTAACAAATATCTTTCTATCTTATGACCTGTTAAATTGTAAATGGGTTTGTATCCGTATTTTTTTATAGTTTCTTCTACTTCCTTTCCTATAATTCCTAGCTCAATATCCTTTCTTATTATAGTTTTAACGCGTTTTAGAGCCTCCTTGCTGGCTAATACAAGATCTTCATACTTATTATCGTTTACCTCATAAGTATATGCAAAATCTACAATATACCCATCTACATGAACTCCTATATCAACTTTTATAAGATCTCCCTCTTTTAGGATACTTCTATCGTTTATATCAGGAGTATAATGTGCAGCAATTTCATTTATGGATAAATTCACCGGAAAAGCTGGAAAACCTCCAAGATCTATTATTTTTTCCTCTATTTTTTCAGCAATTTCTATTAGATAAGTATCTGGTTTTAATAAACTCTTTGAATAATTATAGACATCCCTCGCAATTTTACTAGCTTTCTCTAATTCCTCAATCATAATATTATTTCTTCAATATGTTTATATAATTCTTTCCATTTTAAGTATACCTTCTCCAAAGTTAAATACCTAGGATCTGCTGGGAACGGTTTCGGATCCAATTCACCGATGAAGACAAGGTTTATCTTATCTATTGGGTATAGTCCCTTCCCTACGGATATTAAGAAGGTTATAATTCTCCTCACCATCTCATATAGGAACCTATTACCTTCGATTATATTTGTTATGTATTTATCTTCGTTTATTACATCGAAGGACTTTATTTTACATATTGGATCTTTCGCTTTACCCTTAGAAAAATTATGAAAGCTCTTCTTACCTATGAAATACCTTGAAGCTTCTATGTATCTTTTTATATCGAACTCTTCCTCCTTCCCTCTTACATCTATCTTATAACCGTCTATTATCAACCATTTTGGTAAATAGAACTTATCGAATAGCCCTTTTGGAAGGTTATATACATACCTCTTCCCTATTGAGAATTTTCTAATGTTTATATAAGAACTTAACTTGAATACTTTCATTATTTTTATGTCTTCATGAAAGAAATCATCGAATTTTATTTCATTATCAGTTTTTAGTACTATATAGTTCTCTTTTGCGCTAACTCCCTTATCAGTCCTTGAAACTATGGAGTACCTGTAACTTTTTATATTAAAGAAGTCTAGAATTTCCCCTATTATTGTCCTAGCATCTTTCTGTGGAACTACTCCCTGGAACTTTTCTCCCCTATATGAGACCTTTAAGAGATAGGCTGGCATTTCAAGATTTCTAAAAACCTCTTGGAATCCTCATACATATAAGAATTGTTGAACATTACGTAACTTTCCATATTTTTTATCTCTAATAGTTTTTTTATTAGGACTCTCATATCTTCATCACTATACTTATACCCATATATTATCTTATTTCCTTCATATCTTCCATGTAACCTATAGTATCCTATTTCAGAGTAAAATATAGGTCTATCTACAACAAGATCAACTATCTCAATTAGATTGAATTCTCTGCACAACTTTTCTATATTTTTCTTCTCCCATCCTCTTAGTTCTATGGCTATTTTTATTCCTTCTTTTCCTATACTGCTGAAGAATTCGTATGAGTTCCTAAGGTTTTCCTCATCATCTCTAAAGCTATTTGGTAATTGTATTACGATTATCTTTGATTCTAGTATCCTTGCTATTTCCATCATTTTATCCCAGAACTCGAATACTTCTTTAGTAGGTCTTAAGTATCCTACCTTTCCTTTAAGTTTTCTATAGTCAATCTTAGATCTTTTCCATGTTGGAGAATTTGTATCATGAGTTATTCCTTGAAATGCTTTAAAGGTAAATTCAAAATCCCTTGGAGCTTCTTTTCTTATCTTCTTTAGCCATCCCCCATCTGGGATATTATAGAAGGTATTATTTAATTCTACAACTTTGAATTCTGAGAAGTATTTTTTTCTTGATATAGGAAAGCCACAAGTTCCGACCTTAACTATCATTAATAAATACTTCCTATAGAAATTTATAATGAATGTATTAAACCATATTGCAATTATACCGGACGGTAATAGGAGATGGGCTAAAGAAAGGGGATTACCTTCATATATGGGTCATTTCTATGGTATGAAGAAGTTCTATGAAGTGGTAAAGTGGTGGTTGAGCAAAGATATAAGAATAGTCTCTTTTTACATGTTATCCTATGAGAATCTGTTGAATAGACCAAAGGGAGAGTTAGAGAATCTGTTTAAGTTTTTTGATAAAGAATTAGGAGATACAATTAATAGAAAAAACGATTTTCTAGAGATTCTTGAGGAAAAAGAGGTAAAGGTTAGGTTTGTAGGACTTTTAGATAAATTACCTAAAAATATATTTGAAAAGATCAATAAGTTGATGGATATAACAAAGGATTTCAATAGAAGGGTTCTGAACCTATTAATTGCATATGGTGGTAGGATTGAGATAATTAATGCTATAAGGAACATGAAGAGATTTGATGAAGAAGAGTTTAGGAATAATTTATGGGTAAAGGAAGATGTAGATTTGATAATAAGGACTGGTGGTTATTCCAGGTTATCCAATCTTTTGATATACCAATCTGCATATGCTGAACTATACGTAATAAACAAGTATTGGCCAGCTATAACAGAAGAAGATTTGGATAAAGCTATAGAGTGGTATAGTAATGTCATTAGAAACTTCGGACGTTGATGTATTGATAGTTGGTAGTGGGGTATCTGGTCTCTTCCTTTCAAACTTTTTGAGTAAATTAAACGTAGATTTTATTTTAATAGATTCTTTAAAAGATCCGATTAACAGGATAAGAGATACGGGATTGGTTAGTGAGAACTTTGTTAATCTATTTCCAAAGGCAAAGGATTTTGCTATAAAGAGCTATAGATCTGCAAACTTCTATTTAGGAAAGGATTCATTTGAGGTTTTTGCTAGAAGAGGAAATTATTATTTATTGGATAGGGTAGCTTTAAACAAGCATTTATTGGAATCTGCTGAAAAGTATGGGGAGGTATCTTTTGGAGAGAGATTGGAAAGAATAAACGGTTATGCAATAACAAATTATAGAAAGATAAGGTATAAGGTTATAGTCGATGCAACAGGACCTTACAGTTATGTAAGGAAGTTGTATGACTTAGAAAGCAATAAGGATTTTGTTATAGGGATAGAAATACATACAGAGGACTTGTTGGCAGATGGTATACATATATTTTTGGATAAGAAATATTCTAAGGAACATTTTTTATGGATCGTTGGATTGGATGGTTATTCAAAGGTTGGTATAATGGATAAGGGTTTGAATATGAGGAAATTCCTAAAGATCATTAGGGATTTTGGAATATATGATTATAGTTTAATCTATTCTCATGTTATAAAGAGAAGAGAGGAAAAGGTTTTGGCTTATAAAAACTTTATATCTGTTGGAGAGTCTACAGGATATTTAAAGAAGTTTAGCTTGGGTGGTATCTTGGTTTCATATATACAGGCTTATTTTGCTAGTTTAGTTATAAAGGGCTATTTGGAGAAGGGAATTCCATTAGAAAGGTATAATAAGATAATAAAGGATTATTTTTATGTAAGGAGTTTCCCAGATTTTGTTAGAAAGGCTATGAAAAAGAAAGCTATTTTTAATATCCTAAAGGTTTTAAATGCAAATAAGATTGTTAGTTATTTTGATTTAGATTTTTATATTCCTTTTTATAGGATTAAAAGTATTAGAGTATTCGAAAGTGATCTTTAATTTAGATTAACGGGCCCGGGGGGATTTGAACCCCCGACCCTCGGGTTAAGAGCCCGATGCTCTACCAAGCTGAGCTACGGGCCCATAAAGCTTATTCAATCTTATAATTTTTTAATTCTTCTATATAGTTAGTTAAGGTTTCTTTATATTTATCTGGTAAGTTACCCTCCTTTATTGATATTTTTATATTTTTGTCCTCTATCGTAACGTTTATTTTATCGAAGGGAATCCTATAGAAAAAGTTAATTATTCCCTTAATTTTATCTTCTAAACCTTTTACTTCTTCCACTAATTCAACTCTATAAACCAAATCCTTTCCTGCTAATGGATGGTTGAAATCTACGATAACTCTACCGCTATTTATGTTCCTTATTATACCTTTCATTCCATCTGCATCTATAATCAATCCAGGTTTTGGTGTTATTCCCCTTTTATTAAACTCGTTTATTGGAATTATCTTTATGTTCTCTTCTCTCCTATCCCCATACGGTTTTTTCAAAATAAAATCATATACTTTTCCTATTTCAGCATTTTCCAGGTTTTTTTCTATTTCTTTCAATAATATATCTTTGCCTATAGGTATTATGATGTAATCGTCTGAGGAATCTATAACTTCCTTAGTATCTTTTACATACAATACGTATCTAAGCTTTAACCACCACCTCATAGAGAGATAATTTTATATTTGCTTTTAAGTTTTATGATAAACTTAAATGATTAGCTAATATAAATAAAATTAAAAAGATTTTTCACATTGAATATAAATGGTTAATGGAGAAAAAGTTATTTTAGACAAAGAGTTAGAGGAGGTAGTATCGCAAACTTTTAAGAGAATCAAGGTGATTGGATGTGGTGGTGCTGGCAGTAATACTATATCACGTTTATATGAGATGGGTGTGGAGGGAGTAGAGTTGATTGCCATGAATACGGATGTAAGGCATTTACTAAATATACAAGCTCATAAGAGGGTATTACTTGGAAAGCAACTTACTAAGGGTTTAGGGGCAGGAAAGGATCCAAAAGTTGGTGAAGAAGCTACAAAAGAATCTGAACAGGAGGTTAAAAAGATCGTAGAGGGATCAGATATAGTTTTCGTTACTTGTGGATTAGGTGGGGGTACGGGAACTGGAGCAGCCCCAATAGTTGCAGATATAGCTAAGAAGATGGGGGCATTGGTAATCGGGATATGTACCTGGCCATTTAGTGTTGAAGGTGCAAACATATGGGATAATGCTCAATATGGACTTGAAAGGTTGGAGAATTCCGTTGATATGCTTGTTGTAATTCCTAATGATAAAATCTTGCAGCTATTTCCAAATCTACCATTGAAACAGGCATTTAAAGCTGTTGACAATGTTCTAGCAGGAGCTTTAAAGGAGATATCAGAACTTTTAACTAAGCCTGGTTATATAAATGCAGATTTTGCAGATTTTAGGAGCGTTGTAGCTGGAGCTGGTTATGGTCTATTTGGTATAGGAGAATCTAACTCAGAAAATAAGGCTGTAGAGGCTGCACAGAGAGCTTTAACTAATCCATTAGTTGATATAGATATTGCAGGAGCAAAGGCAGCCTTAGTTAGAATAACAGCATCGGAAGACGTAACACCAGAGGATATAAACAAGATACTAGATACTGTCAAGTCTGTATTGGATCCGAAAGCAAAGTTAATATATGGAGTGATGTTTGAAGAAGGAAAGAAGAGTTATGTAAGGGTTTCTTTAATAGTTACTAGATTGAAGAGCATACCAACCTTTATAAGGAGTGTAAAAGGAATTACTGAGATAGGGGAAGAGAAGAAAAAGGAAATAGAGAGCGAGTTGGGTATTGAAATAATCTAGCCCTCCTCTTTTGCAGTTTTTCTAATATTATTTATTGGTACAGTTATGTTTATTGGTACAGGTACGTTTATTAACTCTAACATAGCCTCTCCCTTTTTCTGATTGACCTTCAATACTTTAGCCTTAGATCCCTTTAAAGGACCAATGAGTATTTCTACAACATCTCCCTCATTTATTTCTTCAGGTTTTACTTTTTCCTCCATATATTGGAGTATTTCCTTAATATCAACTTCCTCAGGTAAAACCTTTTTTGCATATCTAAGTTCGAATATAGCTTTAGAAACTTCCAACTGGTTTTCAGCTTCTACGAATATGAAACCTCTTACGTTTGGGAGGATAGTTACAGAGTATATGCCCAATTTCTTCCTTTTAGCCTCTTCTGCCAGAATTTCAGCTACAATATCCTCCCTTCCGGACGTTACAGTTACCACATAAATTGCCATATGTATAGAAGATATTGAACAATTATAAATATTGCCAATGAAATTCCTGCTACTATAAAGAATATTAGGAAGGTTGTATATATTATTTTCTTTACTTCATCTGTTGTAGGTTTCCTTGCAACTTCCCAAATTTCTTTTATACTATCTATAAACTTCTTAATCTTATTTTCCATTTTGTGTATTAGGAAAAATATTTTTAAAAAACATTTCTATGAAAAATAAAGAATGGGTAAAAAAGAAACAATTGAACTCCTTGTTGAAGGAGGAAATGCTAAACCGGGACCTACGATTGCTCCAAAGCTTAGTCAACTGAAGCTTAATGTGGGGGAGGTTATAAAGGAAATTAACGAAAAGACTAAGCAGTTTAGTGGAATGCAGGTTCCAGTAAAGCTTATAGTAGATTTGGAAACAAAGGAATATGAGATTGAGATAGGTTTGCCACCAGTTACTTCCTTAGTTAAAAAGGAACTAAATATAGAGACGGCCGCACATAATCCAGGTAAGGAAACTGTAGGAGACTTACCTATAGAGAAAGTAATTGAGATAGCTAGGCTAAAGATGAAAGATATGAATACCAAGGATCTGAAGTCTTCTGTTAAAATGGTCCTTGGAACTTTGGTATCTATGGGTGTTACAGTAAATGGAAAGAATCCTAAAGAGGTAATAAAAGAGGTTAATGAAGGAAAATATGATGAATTAATTAAATAATGGATATTTTATCGTTTTTATTAGGCTTCATATTCGGATATTTTTTAGGAATAGTGTTCTTCTACTTCATGATAAGGAGGTATATAAAGAAGTTCTTAGCTAGAGGGGCTGTATTAGATGACCTTATCAAGATGCTTCAGAAAGAGATAAAATAATTTTAAAAATTATCTTAAGATTTCTATAAATGAATTTGGTAGAAGCTGTTACTCATGTTAAGGAGAAAAGTAAAAAGAGGAGGTTTACACAGACATACGAGCTAATAATAAATCTGAAGAAAGATTACGATCTTAAGAAGGCAGAAAATAGGGTTGTAGACTACTTCGAGTTACCTCATGGAAGGGGGAAGAAGGTTAAGATATGTGCGATAGTAGCTCAGGAACTAGAGAAACCCGCTAGTAAGGTATTTGATTACGTAATATTGAGGGATAAATTACCGGAAATTGCCGGAAATAAGAGACTTGCGAAGAAGATAGCTAAGAGTTATTATATATTCGTTGCTCAAGCTTTAGTCATGCCAGATATAGGTAAATACCTAGGAAAGTATTTAGGTCCAAGGGATAAGATGCCCAATCCAAAGTATGGTATGATAGTTCCCAACAACGCTTTAGAAGAACAGCTCAGAAGTACTTACGATCGTTTGCAGAAGTTGGTTAGGGTTTCAATTAAGAACCATCTTACATTTGGCGTTCCGATAGGAACGGAGGAGATGGATCCAAAGTTAGTTGCTGAGAATGCTAGAGAATTCTTGAACTGGTTATTCAATAGGATACCTGGAGGAAGACAGTCTATAGGCAGTGTATACCTAAAGCTTACGATGAGCAATTCTATAAGGATAATATAAAATGGTAGCTGAATGGAAGATAAAGTACGTAAGGGATTTGGAGGACGATATAAAGGGATCTAGAATTTTGGGCATATCCGATGTTATGGATATACCTACCTCAGCACTTCAGAGTATTAGGAAGAGTTTAAAGGAAAAGGGATTTAGGTTGAAGGTTATAAGGAAGAAATTGTTAATAAAAGCACTTGAAGATCTATCTAAGGAAGATAAAAACTATGAGAAGATCATAGAATTGCTTAAGAAGAATAAGAGGATAACTATTATGCTTGTTTTACAGAAAGATTCAATAAATCCTTTCCTGATAAATAAAATATTTGAAGAAAATAAGAGCTATAGAGAGGCTAGGCCAGGTGATATCTTAGAGGAAGATATTGTAATTAAGGCTGGTCCAACGGAATTCGCTGCTGGTCCTATACTATCGGAGTTCAAGAAATTCAATATAAAAACTAAGGTTGAAGGTGGAAAGATAGCAATAGCGGAGGATGCGGTCATCGCTAAGAAGGGAGATAAGGTTAGTGAGGATCTAGCAAGCTTCCTAAAGAAAATGAACATAACTCCAATACCCGTTAGGATAAAGCTACTTTTAGCTTATGATGGAAGGGTTATATATACGGAAGATATACTTTCAACACCATTAGAGAAGTATATAGACGATCTAAAGTTAGCAATTAAGAAAGCAAATTCAATAACGATATATGTAGGATATCCAACAAAGTATAACGTTAGAACCTTATTAAGGAAAGGTTTAGAGAACTCCTTGAAGTTATCTATAAAGTTAGGATTTCCGACTAAACAAACAGTTAAGGAAATATTGAGGAGAGCTGTAAGGATAGGTAATCATTTGAAGAATAAGGCCAATCTATAATTTTTTTAATGATAAACCTACTAGGATATAACCTCTTATCTGCATATTTAATTAAGGGGGATAGGATCTTAGCTTATTCCCTAAACTTTGATAGAAGCTCTCTGATAAGACAGTTAGAGAAGATAAGGGATTTCCATGGACTGGAGGCAGAGATAGTTTTTAATGAAAGGTTAGACGAATACTTTGAGGAGAAGCTTAAAGGTTTTTTTAAATATAAGAGGAACTTATTGGATATAGATTTAAGTTTATATAGGTATAGCGAAGTTTATAGAGAACTCCTAAGGATACCTTTTGGTGGGGTAGTTACATATTCGGATTTCTATAGAAGGGTTGGAAAATATAGTTTCTTTGAAGTTATAAGGGCACTGACTAGAAACCCTTTTATAATATTTATACCCTGTCATAGGTTGGTTAGGAAGGATGGAAAGATTGGAGGTTATGCTCCTTTAGGAAAAGCTTTTAAGGAAAAGATAATAGAATTTGAAAGAGGGATTAAAGAAAAATAGAAATTTAAAAGTTTTTTGAATCTTTCTTAAAATGGGTAATTTGTTGACCTTAACAAACGTTTTGTTAAATAAGGCCTTTTTATCCGGAAGAAGGAATAAGGAAAGGGTTGTCCTATGGGCTGGAAAGAACGATATAAGCAAATATATTGGTAGGGCTTCTGATAGATGCTATGATAGTTCAATAGTTAGGTTCCCCTTAGCAGAACTAGATCTGTTAGTTAAAAGGGAGAAAAAACACGAAATAATAATTGATTCCTTCGAGCTTAAGTTAGGAGGTAATAGTATCCTCAGTAGGGCTACCCAGAGGCAGCTTATTAAACAGGGAATCCTCCTAACTTTAGTATCTCTCGATGGTTTCCATATATATTCGAACAACGTTTGTATAAGTCTGGATGACTTATTGTATAGGAAGCCCGTTAGGATATACGTAAGGTTTTTGGGAGGTCACAGTGAGAGGGAGGTAAGTAACTATATCTCATCACAAGAATTCAGGGATGTATATAGGAATAGCTATCTATTTTCCGATATTTTCATTTCAAACAGTAGGAACATATGTTCTATAGAATATAAATGTGTTTTTCCGAATAACATCGTTGGAGAGAGGTTAGAATTCCATAGGGATATGATAAACTACTATAGATCCCTTATAATGGGAAACTATAAGTCTATGGTAGAAGATTTCATTAATTCTAATGGGAATAGGAAGATTTCTGATATATTAAAAAATTATGATAAGACTTATGGAAATTTAGATCTCAAAGTTTTCTCCTGGCCTTAATATTATGGTATTTATTCCGACCTTAATTATCTCTTTCTTTAGTTTTTCAATATCTACCTTTATAGCTGGGAAAGTGTTGTAATGCATGGGTATGAAGTACTTTGGTTTTATCATGTTTATTGCAAGTATTGCCTGATCTATATCCATCGTATACCTTCCGCCAATAGGTAACATTGCAACATCTATTTCTCCAGCAATTTTAGGTATTAGCTCCATATCCCTAAATACAGAAGTATCTCCTGCATGGTATATCTTCCTTTCATCCATCTTTATCACAAAACCACATGGATTTCCTAGATACTTTATCTTCCCATCTTCTATGTATCCTGAACTATGCCAGGCAGGTACCATCAATATCCTTGCATCCTTTACTTCAACCCATCCTCCATAGTTCATTCCAATGGAGGGGATTCCAAATTCTTTTACGTACTCAGATAGCTCATATATTGCAACTATCTTTGAATTCGTGTTCCTAGCTATTTCTATCGCATCTCCTAGATGGTCTCCATGTCCATGTGTAACTAATACTGCATCAACTTCCTTTATATCCTTTGGTTTTACTGGGCTCAATGGATTGTTTGAGATGAACGGATCTATAAGGAGCTTTGTGTTCTTTCCCTCTATCAGGAAGCAGGAATGTCCGTACCATGTGATCCTTACCATAATATTTTAAGGGGTATAAATTAAATATTCTTTATGTATGCTAAGGACCTAATAATACTATTCATAATATTCATTGGATTACTGTTTACTTACTTCAATTTGCTGATATTTTACGCTTCAGATGATAAGAAGAAAAAAAATATGAGGGATCTACCAAAAGTTTCTATAATTGTTCCCGCATATAATGAAGAGAAGAACATAGAGAATACGATAAAATCCCTTCTGAGCTTAGATTATCCAAGGGATAAGTTAGAGATAATAGTTGTTGATGATGGGAGTAAGGATAGGACATATGAGGTTGCAAGGAAATATGAATCAGATGTTTTAAAGGTTTATAGAAAGGAAAATGGTGGAAAGGCTTCTGCCTTAAATTATGGAATTAAGAGGGCGAGTGGGGAGTTCATAGTTACGATGGATGCAGACTCCGTAGTACCTAAGGATGCATTAAAGAAGATGTTAGAATACTTCGATGAAGATGTTATGATCGTTGTACCTGCAATTCAAATAACCAAAGTTAATAACTTTTGGGAACATTTACAGGTAATAGAGTATTCTTATAACAATTTCCTTAGGTTGATCTTCGATAAGCTTAACAGTATATATGTTGCTCCTGGACCGTTTTCAGTTTTTAGGAGAGATTTCTTTGAAAGGGTCGGATACTTCGATGAAGGGAACATTACAGAAGATATGGAAATCGCTATGAGATGTCAGGCTTATGGATATAAGATAAGGTATTGTCCAGAAGTTGTTGTAAAGACAAAAGCTCCAAGTTCCTTTAGATCTCTATTAAAACAGAGGTTGAGATGGTATCTAGGTTTTATAGATAACTTCTTAGTTTATAGGAATAGGATAGTCAACAAAGTTTTGGTGAACATTGTATTCGGTGGAGCAATATTATTTATAATCATACCTCTAGTTAACTTAGGTATTTTTGCTTATGATATCGTAAAGTCCGTTTATAATAGCCTTGTTTTCTATTCTTCTATAGACTTCAACGTATTACCTCTAATAAGGCAAGGTCTGTTCGATTGGCAGAGCAGTTTTTCCTATATAAAGTTAGATTATCTATCTAGAGGGATTTTCTATATGTTTTACAATATAGTACTAATCCTCACTTTCTTGATTTTCATAAAGAAGGCTTGGATGATTGAGAAAGTAGATAGTTCATATAGGAGGATTCTTTCTTTATTAGTCTATAGTTTCTTCTATATCTTCTTCTATTCAGTAGTTTGGTTTATAGTTATCTTATATAAAGTATTCGGTAGAGAGCTAAGGTGGGGCGGAGTTAGATGGGAGAACAGCCTGATAAACAGAATATGGAGGTAAGGAAGCTTTTTCTATATGCATTGTTTTTATCCATACTTACGTTCTTTATTGGGGTATACTTGGGTTATATGCTAAATAGGTATGCGTTTCAGACGGTTTATAGGGATTATGAGGGGGTAAGGTTATCCATAGAATCCCTCCAATACCTATTATTAGAGGAGAACGTATGTGATCTTGAAAAGTTTAACTTGATTATGGGTTATTTAGAGAGTTTGGGAAAGAAGATAGAGATCTTACAGAACTCTAATTCTCCATTTATTTCAAGGGAAGATTTCATGTTATTAAAGGCTCAATACTTTAACTTAGAGTATTTACATTACTTGCTGGCTATAAAACAGATGAGAAACTGCAATTTTTCCTATAACATAATCCTGTTCTTCTATGATGATTCAATACCATGCGATCTATGTAAGAGGCAAGGTTATCAGCTATCCCTTCTAAAGGCGGAGTATGAGGATAGACTTCTAATATATTCTTTTGATGTCTCATACCCGAATACGTTTATATCATATTTCTTACAGAAGTATTCTATAGAAGAAGTACCATCGGTAATACTTATCTCTAATTCAACGTATATCTTTAGGGACTTTATTGGTTATAAGGAGTTAGAGAACTATCTAACTCTATAGATTTTAACATCAATTCCACAGAAATCCATATATTCAAAGACTTTCCTATATCTACTTAAGTTTAACTCAACAGATATCCCATAATTCTTCGAATAGACTATGAAGTCTGGATCGTATTTCTCTACAAAGTAATCTAAGCTATTGTTGTATATACTATAAGACTCTATGTTTAATAGATTCCCATACCATACCCAAAAGGCATTGCTCAATACTTTTGTTGCATTTTCTTTTTTTAGGAATTGGACAGATTGATATGCAGAGCTTAACTCACCATAACATAAGTTGATGTTTGTAGTATCAAATATTCCATTAATTGTTGAATAGATCATCGAAAAACTAAGCAAGATATATATTAATAGTTCAAAACCTTTCAATTTTTCTGTATTTATTCCAAAAATTATTATAGATGTTGGAAGTATCTGTATTAAATATCTTGGATCCTTCTGTGGTGTTAAAAATGCAAAATAAATAAAGGATAATAAAGTAAAAAGATATATCGATCTCTCAAACTTTCCATCCTTTATAGGTATAAAGAATACGGAGAAGATGAGGATCCCTAAGTATCTTAATGCGTTTTCAAAGAATAGAGATATAGGTTCCTTTGTTTGCCAGAGATATGCTAGATAGAACTGATCTAATAGTATTTTGATTGGGTTTTTATATAGTAAAAGGTTATATAGGAAAAAGGGTGTTAAGAATAAGATGGAATAAGCTATTGATCTCATTTTTTCTTTTCTATCTACGAATATCCACGAGGATAATAGGAATAGTCCATATGGGTATTTAGCTAAAAAGGATAGGATTGAGAAAAGTATAAAGAATATAAAATCCCTTTCTCTTTTAGATTCTAAATAATTATGGAAAGAATATATTGAGATAATTAAAAAAGACATTCCGTATACATCGGGATATATCCTGTTGGAGTATATAATCATTAACCCATTTAGGATTATTAATAAAGTAAAAATTATGGCCTTCCAATCCTCTTTCAAAGTTTTTAGCAAGATCCTATAGAAAAAAACCGTAGAAACGGAAAAAATTATGGATAAATAAATTCTAACCAATAGATAATTCTCTTTTATCAATGGAATTAATAAAGCAATGTTCCACCAAAGTAATGGAAATCTAAAGTGTTCAAAATACGGTGTTATCCCAAGAACATGTTTTGCATTTGCTAAATAAACGTTTTCGTCCCACATTAAGGAATTGGAAGATAAAATAGTAATTATTATGTTTATTGAGAGAGATAATAGGAATATTAGATGTTCTGTTCTTAGCTTTATCTTCATTTAAGCAAATTTAAGGTTAAATTTAAAAATAAGCTTTTGAATATCTACTTATGATCGGAATATTAGAAGCAGGTAGAAAAGCCTTTGAACAATATAAAGAGGATGTTATTTCAGGAATCCTGTATGGACTAGCTATGTTTTTGGTGGGAGTATTGTCCCTTATACCAATACTAGGAGCATTTATTGTAGCTTATTTAGGACCAAGGATAGCAAACTGGTATTATAACAAGACGATAGGTAATATAAAGACGGATTATAGCCTAGCGTTTAAGGTATGGTTGATATATGCATTAGTATTGCATGTTGTTTTCTTAGTAGGCTTATTCTTTGCAGGAACAGGATTGATTATCTCCTTAACCGAAGGATTTGGAGGATTTGCTATAGATCAATATATTGGAATGTTTGTAAAGCTTGGGGCTTTGTTGGGAATACTGCTATTAGTACTGTTTATATTCAGTATATTATACGTTTATACGATGTATGCAAGCGTTTTAGGAAAGATAAGCGAAATAAAGATAGAGCCAAAGAAATCCGTTTATTTAACAGTATACTTTATAGTCTGGTCCATATTATTGGCAATAATCGCAGGAATCCTAGGAGCAATACCATTTATAGGATGGATTTTAGTAATTGTATACCAACTATTCTTCATGTATCCATTCCTTGCATTGATAGGGGCTAACTTTGTCCTATCCTCCTAAACTTTTTTAAATAATTTTTTGTCTTATACTGAATGGTTGGATTTGTTGAAGCATTTCTTAAAGCTTTGGATTCTTATAAAAAGCATCCTTTAGAATCCATAGTATTTAGCATAGCATATTTCTTGTTGGGAATTGTAATGATAATACCTTTATTAGGGGCAGTTATCGGGGCATATCTAATTCCGAGGTTATTAAGTTGGTTTTATAACAAAACAATTGGAAATACGAATACAGATTATAAACTATCCTTTAGGGTTTGGCTATTCTATTTATTGGTAGTGAATTCGATGATATTCCAGTTATTTCTATCGTTTTATTTACTTTTGACTAGCGTATCTGGTATAGGCTCGAGTATGACGGTTACTACAATAGGTTTTGATATGTCTCCTTATAGTCTATCTGTTACAGAAAGCTATGGCTTTGCTATTGGAACAATATTCTTTATAATAACCCTTTTCATCATTATGTTCCAAAGTCTAATATTGCAGATATTCCTAACTTATAGCCTGTATTCGGTGGTTCTAGGAAAGTTAAGTGAGTTTAAAGTAGATGTTGGAAAATCATTAAGAGTTTTTGGATACTCGTTTGGATGGGGAATAATATTAGGTATAATCAGCTATGCTTTAGGAATAATACCGGTTTATGGCTATCATATTTCTCTCTTGTTCTCGATCCTATTTGTTATACCGATAATACAGCTGGTTATAGCAAATAGAGTAATTTCTATCTAAAGTTTCTTTTTTATCCTTTTAATCCATTATATTTTATCAATGAAGTTAGAGAAACCTGAAATACATTGGAAGGCTTTGGATGTTCTGGCTAACCAAATAGTCGGATTGACTATAGATTTTGGAGAGATAGAAGTAAATAAAGCCTTTGAGACGATTAAGAGATGTTATGTTTATAAAGATCTAACTTATGAAGAGTTTTTAGAAGTTTTAAATTTCTTAAATGAAATAAAGCTCGTTAAGTTTGATGAGGAAGGAAGGAAGATAGTAAAGACTAGGAAGGGACATATGTACTATATAGAGAACCTATCCATGATCCCGGACGAGAAATCCTATGATGTAATAGACGTTGCTACGAGGATGAAGATAGGGGTATTACATGAAGAGTTCGTTGCGAAACATGGAAATCCAGGTACTGTATTCATTTTAAGGGGTCTGCCATGGAAGATAGAGAAGGTTGAGAAGGATAGGATATTCGTATCTTTAGAAAAAGATTTTGAATCTGCAATACCATCTTGGGAGGGAGAACTACTACCCGTTCCATTTGAAGTTGCAATTGAGGCACATGAGTTAAAGGCAGATTTTATAGGTAAGGTTGATGAGCTTAGGGGGCAGGATAGGTATTTTATACCTTCCTCGAGGGAGATATATATAGAGCAGTATAAGGACTGGTTCGTAATACACTCTCCTTTTGGAACTAAGGTAAACGATGCCTTATCTAGGATAATCTCCCATTTTATTTCACAGAAATACGGTATAGTCGTTGGGATAAAGACGGATCCATATAGGATTATCTTAAAGGCAGGTTATATAAAGAAGAAAAATATAAAGGAAGTTTTGGAGAGCTTACCTGAAGATATTGAAGATATATTGGAGAGTTCAGTTGTTAATACAGATCTGTTCCTTTGGAAGTTCTCCCATGTAGCAAAGAGGTTTGGAGTAATAAGGAAGGATGCGGATTATTCTAAGTCTACTTTAAGAAGGATATTACAGCATTTGATTGGAACACCAGTTTATAGGGAAACCTTAAATGAGATATTCATTGAGAAGTTTGATATAGAGAATACAAAGAAAGTTATTAGGATGATAAAGAGCGGTGAAATAAAGGTAGAAATATCTTTAAATGAAATACCTTCTCCATTAGCTGCAATAGGTTTGGAGGAATACGTATCTGATGTATTAATCTCTGATAAATGGAGGGAGATAGTAAGGTTGGTTAAGGAGAGGTTGTATGAAACAGAGTTTACTTTAGTTTGTATGGCATGTAAGAGCAAATACAAAATAAAGGTAAAGGATTACGATGAGGGTTTTAAGTGTGAAAGATGTGGTGGAAACTATTTCGGTGTTGCGAAGTCTGAAGAGGATATCTATAAGGAAGATAAGCTCCATATAACTGCTGATCTTTTAAAGACCTATGGAAAGAGGTTTTTATTCGTATATGCCGGAAGGGGTATTAGCTATATATCTGCTATAGGTATACTGAGAAAAAACATTAGGGATGAAGATGAATTGGTTAGGGAAATAATAGAGTTTGAGAAGAAAGGTATTAAGTTTTCTAAGAGAAGATATTAAATGAGTATTTATGATAAGTTAAGGGAGAGGGGTATTGAAATAGGTGATAGGGTAAGGGTTTTGAGGGATAATGAAGAAATATACGGTGTTTTAATGCCTAGGTATTCCATCTATGAAGGTGAAAACCTTTTGGTAATAAAGTTGGATAACGGATATAACGTTGGAATTGAGGTTGATGAAAATACAAAAATAGATTTAGTTTCTAAAAGGGAAAGGATAGTTTTTAAAGAGGAAAAGGTTTTGTTTGATAAAAGTAAACCAAAGGTCTCCGTTTTATCTACAGGTGGTACGATTGCCTCAAGGGTTGATTATAAGACTGGTGCAGTATATCCTTCTTTAAGGACAGAGGATTTGATTAAGATGATACCGGAAATAGAGGGATTGGTTTATTTGGATGCCAAACAAATAATGAGTAAGTTTAGTGAGGATATGAAGAAATCGGATTGGAGTTTGATTGCTAGAGAAGTTTATAGATCTATGAAGGATAGCTATGGAGTAATTGTCTTACACGGAACAGATACGATGTCCGATTCAGCATCTGCATTAGCCTTTTCTATTAGGAATAAAAGCGTCCCGATAATCTTCGTGGGTTCTCAGAGGAGTTCTGATAGACCATCAACTGATTCTTATTTCAACATAAAAGCTTCCATAATAACTGCCTTAAAGGCTCCCTTTGCGGAATCCGTTGTTGTGATGCATGGGGAAACCTCAGATTCCTATGCGTTAGTCCATAGAGGTGTGAAGGTTAGGAAGATGCATACCAGTAGGAGGGATGCATTTCAGACTATAAACGATTATCCTATTGCAAAGGTTCTTGTTGATAGAATGGAGTTAGAGATAATCGGAAGGATTATTAGGTATAGGTCTAATGAGGAACCGGTTTTAATGGATAAATTTGAAGAAAAGGTTGCTTTAGTTAAGTTTTATCCTGGTTTTGACGAAGGGATTCTAGATTATTTCTTGGAAAAGAAATATAAAGGTATTGTAATAGAGGGAACCGGTTTGGGACACGTTTCAAACGATTTAATCCCAAAAATAAAGGAATTAATAGATAGTGGGACAATAGTTACTATGACAAGTCAGTGTTTGTTCGGAAGGATCGATATGAAGGTTTATAGTACTGGAAGGTTGTTATTAAAGGCAGGTGTCTTACCTTCAGAGGATATGCTACCAGAAACTGCATATGTTAAGCTATCTTGGTTATTGGGTAATTTTAAGGATTTAGAAGAAGTAAAAAGATTGTATTTGGAGAATTTAGAAGGAGAAATAAATGAAAGGCTTAGTTTAGATATGTATCCAAAATGGATTACAAATCATTAGGTTTAAAGGTTGGATTAGAGATACATTTTCAGTTGGATACTGAGAAGAAGTTATTCTGTGATTGTCCAACTGAGTTTGGAAGGGAGAAGTATAGGTTTATTAGGGAGTTACATCCATCTTTAAGTGAGTTAGGTGAGATAGATCCAGCTGTGGAATTTGAATGGAAGAGGGGGAGGAAATACGAGTATATATTTGCCGAAAACGATTGTTTGGTTGAGGCAGATGAAGAACCACCAAAGGAATTAAATAGAGAAGCCTTATTAATTTCTTTAGCAGTTGCAAAGGCTTTGAATATGAAGTTCCCAGATGAGATATACGTTATGAGGAAAATAGTTATAGATGGAAGTAATGTATCAGGATTCCAGAGGACTGCCTTGATTGCTAAAGATGGATATATTGAGGTAAATGGAAAAAGGATTGGGATACAAACTCTATGTTTGGAAGAGGATGCCGCAAGAAAGGTTGAGGAAAGGGAAAACCTCGTTGTATATAACTTAGATAGGCTAGGAGTACCTCTAATAGAGATTGCAACTGCACCAGATATTGAAGATCCTAGGGAAGCTGAAATAGTTGCTAAAAGGATCGGAACCCTTGTTTTATTAACTGGAAAATGCAAGAGGGTTTTAGGTGCTATAAGACAGGATGTTAACGTAAGTATAAAAGGAGGGGCAAAAACCGAGATAAAAGGAGTTCAGTATTTATCCCTAATTCCAAAGGTTGTTGAATATGAAGTTTTAAGACAGTTGAGGTTGTTGGAGATAAGGGATGAGCTAAGGAAAAGAGGATTGAAAAAGGAGGATTTGGATGGAAATATTTATGATTTAACAGAGATACTCAAAAATACAAAATCTAAGATAATTAAAAACTCTTTGGAAAAAGGTGGGAAGGTTTTGGGAATAAGGTTAAAGGGTTTCAAAGGTTTGATTGGTAAAGAAGTACAACCGGGAAGGAGGTTTGGAACTGAGTTATCCGATTATGCGAAGCTATATGGGGTTGGTGGTATATTCCATTCAGATGAATTACCCGCATACGGAATAACTCAGGAAGAAGTTAAAAAGGTTTACGAATTCTTGGGTTTGGACGAAAATAAGGATGCGTTTATATTAGTTGCGGATTTAGAAGAAAAGGCTAGGAACGCTTTAAGGTCTGTTTTGAACAGAATAAAGATAGCATTTGATGGGATACCAGAAGAGACTAGGGCTGCGAATCCAGATGGAACTACAAGGTTTATGAGGCCAAGACCAGGTGCCTCTAGGATGTATCCAGAAACGGATATTCAACCCATAAGGGTTACTGGAGAATTGTTAAAGGAATCTGAAAAGTATGTTCCAGAACCGTTTGAGGTTAAGTTTGAGAGGTTTGTTAAGGAATACGGATTGAGTAAGGATCTGGCTAAGGAGATGATTGAAGATATAAGGTTGAGTTTGTTTGAGGAATTGGTTAAGAAATATAGAAATGTTGAACCAAAGGTAATCGCATCTATATTAATAAACGATTTGAGGTATTTAAGGAGGGAGGGATATGAAGTAGATAGAATATCTGATGGATCCTTGGATGAGTTAATAGGTTTGTTAGATAAAGGGGTTATAGCAAAGGATTCCGTAAACGATATCTTAATTGAGCTATCTGAGAATCCTGAAAAGGGTGTTTTGGAAATAGTTAAGGAAAAGAACTTGTTTAAGTTGTCTAGAGAAGAGGTTTATAAAATAGTCTTGGAAGTCTTTGAAAAGTTTTATGATAGGATCTCTGAAAAAAGGGATAAGGCGATCAACATTATAATGTCTGAGGTAAAGAAGGTAGTTGGAAACAGGTACGGTTCAAGGGAATTATATAATATAATATATGAAATATTGAAGGAAAAAGGATTTATCACTTAAAAGTGATTAAAAAAGTTAATCAAAGATAGTTATCTTTAAAAATAAAGCTTTCCTTTATATAATCATGGCTGGAAGTTTTAAGAAAGAGGGAACTAATAAATATATTATGATGAATCGCAAGACTTTAGCAGGCGTAGGTAGTTTAGTAGTATTGGGAGCATCCGTATTGGCTCAAGGTACAACAACACTAGGAGGTGTTAGGGAAGCAGTAAAGCAGAATCCTAGTGCATGGTATGTAGTAGTTGGAAAAGATGCAAAGGCCTCAGATGTAATCGGTGCTGCAGACGTAATAGCTGCATTACAGTATTACACTGTACAAAGATCGGTTCAACCAGTTGACTTATCTGCAGTAAAAGTTGTATTGCAACATCCTGTATTAAACGAAACAGATCTCTTAACAGAAACGGGATATAACAATGTGGTAGAAAATCGTACAGTTGTAGTAAATAACACACCAATATATTATTCTGTAAATTTAGAAGTACCCTCGCTTGAAGTAAGTTTGAACGAATCTAACACATTACAAGTAGAAAAGGCGGGATTTACAGTAACATTAAGTTTCAGCGATAAAATAGATAATTTAAATAATACAAAGATTACAGTATTAGGAAAAGATTTCTATGTAGTAGTAAGTGATAAGTCTTATAGTGAGATTGACTTAAGAAGGGTACCAATACAAGAATACAATCTTTATTTGAACCAACAAATAACGTTCTTAGGACATACAATAAGCTTGGTAGATATATATGAAACAATAGGACAAGGTTATACAGCAGTATTAAGTGTGGATGGACAGGAGGTTGAAATACCTATAGGACAATCTAAGACGGTTAATGGATTAGAGATATATGTTGCTGAAGGAAAGAAGTCTTGGGTAAATTCATCAAATACCTATGTAAAGATTGGAATAGGTGGAGGAGAAGTATATAAGCTAATACAAAAAGCACAAGGTAGCAGTGATTATGATATTAAGGATCCGAGTAGAAATATAATAGGAACAGCAACCTTATTAGATGATGGGAAAACATTAGAATTAACATTTACAAAGGATTACTTATTTGCAGGAGATTCATACGAATTGCCAATATTTGGAGGATATAAGATAGTATTTAAACCATATGCGTTACCACCGGCAAATGCAGATTTAGTAACAGTAACATATGCTGGACAACAAACTATTGGCGAAACGGTATATAACGTATTTAACATACAGTTTACAGATCCTGTAACTGGAAACCAAGTAACATTGCCAATATATTATACTGGTAATAATCCATGGGCAATTGGAGCACCAGATGCAACGAAGTTGACTGTATTGAGTTATAAAGGTGGAAACTCACCTGTTTCTATTGACAGTATAGATGGTATATCTAAGAGTATATCAACGATAAACAAAGCATATGTATTATTGACAGATGATTCTTCAGTATCTCGTCTATTGAAGATAGAAGTAGACAGTCTAGATAATGTAGGATTTGCACAAATAACAGATCTATTGAATGGACAACAATATCAGTTAGATCCAACATATAATCCATCTGTAGAAATACCATTAGGAAATAATAAAGTAGTAAAAGTAGAAGTAAAAAAAGATAGTAATAATAAATATCAGCTATGTATATCCAATATAGACAGCCCAGGCACTTTAGTAGACTTCTCTAAGGGAGACGCTTTAGTAGACTTCTATACAAGCAGTGGTGATACGATAACCATAGGTCCATTGACTGACTCAAAATTAAGTGTAGGGGTGGGTAGTAAAACATCACCATATACATTTGCATTGGATGGAACAAATCAAGCATTAGATTTAAGTAGTAGTAGCTTATTATCTGCAAAAATAGTAAAACAAGGTTCAACACTATATAGAGCTGTGTACGACAATAACAATAATTATATCATATACCCATTAGGTGTTAAGTGTACTAGAGTAGATTTCTACTTAGCAATAAAAGATAAAACACCATCTCCAGAAGTAAAGTTACAAGACTTAATACACTCAACAACAGAAGAATACAAAGTAGCACCCGGTGGAAGTGTTAAAGTAGGAGAAGAGACATTAACAGTTGCAAGCTTAGAGGGAGTACCAGCACAAATAGAGACAGCACAAGTAGGAACACCATTGATAGGAGGAGCAATATTGGATACTGAAGTAACAGCAAATATGAACAACTTAATAGTAATTGGTGGTCCAGCAGTTAACAAATTAGCTGCAGATCTATTACAAGTAGCATATCCAACATATGGAGACACACTAAAGGAGATGGGAATACTAGCAGAAGGAGAAGGATTGATAAAAGTATTCACAACACCAAAAGTAGCAGTATTAGTAATGGGATGGGAAGCTGAGGATACAAGAGCAGCAGCAAGAGTATTATCAGCATTCCTAGCAGAACAAGGATATCCAGAGTTAGCTAGCAAAGAAGAAGCAAAGGTAAGGGGAGGATTACAAAACACCCAAGTTTCCTAAGGGCTCTTTCTTTTTTATAATTAATTTTTGTGAAGGTTTCTGCTAGAGGTATATATTCTACTGGTTTTCTTTCACTTCTAAGGGATCTTGGATATGAGTTAACGAACCTATCCGAAGAACAATCCAAGAGGTTTAACCTATACTCTAATGACAAAGAAGATATATCAGTTCTTGATCTAAAGGATAAGTCAGGTGTTGTAATAATAGGAAAGGATTTAGATAAATTAATAAACAAATTAAGGGATATACTTTGGGATTCACTTTATTATAAAAAACCCTTGGATAGGTATTCTGGAAAATACATTGAAATAAAAAGGGAAGGAGATATAGAATTTAAGACATCTGAGGAAAAGAAAAAGGAAATATTGGAAAAGTTAGGTAATAAGATATTGGGCTTAAACATAACGTTTAAGGAAGCTTGTAATAACGCATCAATAGAAGAAATAGAAAAGGAGATAAAAGATTTACAAAACATATCAAAGTATTATGTTAACCTAGGATATAATTCTAAAATAATCTTAGATGAATATAGAAAAAAGATATTACCAACGATAAAGAACCATCATGTTTATAGGAGGGATCTATCAAATATATTGGATTTTTCGGAAATTTTGTTGAAATATGCAAAAGAAGAGGATATAATAAAATCTATAAAGGAGTTCATAGTAAAGAAATTAAGACAAAGGGGTTATATCAAGAGGTATCACAGAAAAACTCTTACGGGGTTATTAATAGAATATATCGAGGTTATAAAGGATATAAAACTAATTGAAGATAAGATCTATTTAGAAACAATTAGGTTGGTAAAATCCGATGGATATTACGATGGAATGAACATAAAGAAGGAATCCGGGGATTATGTGATATCTAAATACTTAGAAGGAGAATGGTATTTTGTAATGGAGTACTATAACAAGAATAATGAATTAAAGGGGAGGTATATAAACATAAACACTCCTTTAGAGATAACTACAAAGGTAAATTACAACGATATAGCTATAGATGTTGTTGAAGTAAACGGGGAGATGAGACCCGTTGATATGGAGGAATTAGAGGCTTTATATAGGCAAGGTGTTATATCAGAGAAGTTATATAGAAAGGCTTTAGAATTGGTAGAAAATATATTAAAGAATGGTACATTCTGAGGTAAAGCAAGATCTGAAATATATAATCCTAGCTTTAATTTTCCTAATCCTTGCATTTATTATTCTATACTTTCTAATCCCCTCCTAAAGCAAAAACTCTAAAATTTTTGATGGAAGATTTTTAAACTATATTTCTTTTTAAAAAATAATGGATGTTTCGGTTAACTCGAGTATGGTTAAGTTTGTCTCTTCTCTTATAGAAGAAGGCAAGAGATACGATGGTAGGGATTTTTTGAAGTATCGGAATCTTAAAGTAATAGAGGGCTATATACACAATGCCGAGGGATCGGCATATGTAGAGTTGGGGGATACGAAGGTATTAGCAGGGGTAAAGCTTGAGGTTTCGGAACCATTCCCAGACCTCCCAGATGAGGGTTTCTTTGTAGTATCCTTAGAATACTTACCAGGATCCCACTATGAAAAGGAACCTGGTCCACCATCCCCGAGGGAAATAGAGTATGCGAGGATAGTTGATAGGATAATAAGGGGATCGGGTTTCATAAATACAAGGGAACTGTGTATAGAGAGTGGAAAATACGTTTGGTCGGCCTTTATAGATATCTACATAATAAACAATGATGGAAACATAGCTGATGCATCGTTAATTGCAGCCATAAAGGCATTGAAGAATACGTATTTCCCGAAGTTGGTAAAGGAAGGAGATAAATATGTTATAGATTATAAGGAAAAGACTAACAAGAAGTTACCAATAAACGAAGATAGGGTTCCGGTTTCTTTTACTTTCGTAAAAATAAAGGATAGGGTTTTATTGGACCCAAACCTCTATGAAGAGGAAGCAGCAGATTCTATAATAAACATAGGGATTACGGATAAAGTACATAGTATTCAGTTTTTAAAGAGTAGCTTAGTGAGTTTGGAGGAATTGGAAAATATGATTGAGATTGCTGAAGAACAAAGAGAAAAAATAATGAAGTACCTAAAATGAGCAGGAAACCTTCTAGATTTGCAATAGCTAGGCTAATCTCTGCAAGAGCTTTGATGATTGCAATGGGAGCACCACCATTAATAAAACTTTCAAAGGAAGATTTAGAGAGAATAAACTATAGTCCAATAAAAATTGCAATGATGGAATATGAAAGGGGCGTATTACCCTTGGTTGTAAGGTTTAAAGGAACATAGGGAAATAATCTTTTATATTCGGGCCCGTAGTCTAGTGGCATGACGCCGCCCTGACTAGGCGGAGGTCCGGGGTTCAAATCCCCGCGGGCCCATTAGGGTATTTATAAGTATTGTATACCTATTAGTAGTATGGTAGACAAAGGAGTTATAGAGGAGAAGTTGGAAAGGGTCATACATAGAGTTGATGGTAAAAAGTATAGAACATCCATTTATGTTATATGTGGGGATAATACATACACGTTGAATTTAAAGACGAAGTTTAAAGGAGAGGATCTGGAAGGTATAGTATCGTTTTATATAGAGAGAAGGGGTAGTGTATTGAACTTTGAAGTTGGAGGATCGGAATACTTATTGGAAAAGCTAGACATGTATAAGGCTAGGAATCTCATCAAAAAGCTATACAAAAGCGTTAATGAACTATGTAATGGGGAAGTAATGAGCGGATTATCGAAGGTTCTATTATATTTGTATCGGATATCAAAGGATAAAGATTTAGCTTCAGAAATAAAACGTCATAGGAATACGTACTTCAAAAGGCTTTACAGCGAAACTAATCTAGCTTTTAGGATAAAGGCTAGGAGGGAGAATCTACCACTTGTCATATAATTTTTTAAACTTTATTATATTATAATTACAGATGAGTGATTATGAGATAATTGAAATAGATCCCTTAAGATGTATAGAAGATAGGCTGAGATTTGAGACAGCACCGTTTTATTGGACAACAAAGAGGTGCATAGAAAGGAGGCTTATTGGAGAGGTTCCATCTAAGCTGGATCTTAGCTTGAGTGAAATATCGGGATCTGGAAGAAGTGCTATCGGTATTGCACTGAGAGTAGCCAACATACGTTTGGATCTAACTGTAAGGAAGGAGATAGATAAATATGGAAGGGAGAAATATATAGCTTCTGCTCCAACAATAAGTATATACGATAGTGGATATGTGGGAACGGAAATAATTACTATCTACGATCTAGATATTGAGAAGCTGAGTAGGAAGGATGCTAAAATGATTTACGAATTAGGGAGAGAAATAATTGATGGTTGGGAGAAATATGATAAGTCTTCACACAGATTAAAAAATTTCCCAATAGAATACGAAAGTAAAGTATTGGATTTAGTTGGAATATTATCTAAATATATAAAGAAGAAATCTGTTAGAGAAACTTTGGAGAAGGGCTATTCTTTATAGCTATTCTATATACCTTTCCAATTCAATAATTTTTTCAGGTTTTCCATCAGAATCTTCATCAACTCCATTAATAACTATATAGAAATCTCTAGATAGATCGAAGTTGTTATATATAAAGTATTTTATTGCAATTTTCGTACCCAAGGCCCTCTTTCCAGCCAATAGGACTATCCTCTTCTCTCCATCGAATGGATTATTTATATTTGCAATTAGGCTAACTAACTCATCCGAATACCTTTTACCCGTGAAATCGGAATAAATGTCCCAGTTATATTCCTGGAGGAACCTAACCTTTAGGCTTGTATTTATTCTATAGGTTATATAGTTAGCTACGGGTCCTCCAATTAGTATTAAGTTCCCTTTTAGCAGGTTTTCCCTGTTTACATCTATATCCAACCTTATGAAATCATCATGCTTTGTTCTATCAAAGAACCTACCTAGGTAGGATGTTAGGAAGCCAACGTAATGTAGGTCCCTAGAGGATGCAGAAAATGGGCCGTGTGGTATTGGAGAACCAACAACTATTATACAATCAAGGAAACCATCTCTTATAAAAGGTTCTAGATTCTTCCTTTCCGTTTTATGATAGAAGAAATCTTCCTTTTCATTTATTATATCATAGTATGCTTTATAGGCCCTGTATTTTACTTTTCCATCAACCCTTACAGTTTCTATAAAATCTATTATCTTCTTATTTATATAGTAACTTATCAACTGCTCAGACTTACCCAATTCCCTTGCAATTTCAGATATGCTCATGCTCCTGTTTGATAGGAGGTATAGGATATCCCTCCCCAACCCGTCTATAACCCTTACCTTCTTAGCAACATACCCTTTATTTTCCTCTATAATCATAAAAAATTAATTTTATAAAATCTTAAATTATTTTTTGTATTTATCGTATTTATCAAACATATTTTTTAGAAACTATTAAAATAAGGTTTTTAGATAATATAATTATGGGAAGTCTGAATATGGTTGTTGAGGAAGCTGATACGAAGTTTTATAGGATATCTATAGAGGAAGATGGCAGGGAGATTGGGAGATGCTATGTATATTTAATAAAGAACGAACTACATGAAGAGCCTTATGCTTTATTGGAAGATGTCTTTATTGAGGAAGGATATAGGGGGAAGGGTTATGGGACAGAGTTAGTAAAAAAAGCAATAGATCTTGCAAGATCTAAGGGATGCTATAAGATTATAGCAACTAGTAGGTTTGAGAGGGAAAGGGTACATAGTTTCTATGAGAACTTGGGCTTTAGGAAATGGGGATATGAATTTAGAATAGACTTTTAGGATGTGTGGAATAATTGCAATAATTTCTTCAGAACCTTTTGATGTTTTAGAAGGTTTAGGTAGGTTGAAGAGGATGGAATATAGGGGATACGATTCCTATGGTTTCTTTTCAGATGGAAAAATCTATAAAAAGGTTGGGAAGATAGATTTAGATGGATTAAACGGAAAAACTAGGATATTCGTTGGACATACGAGATGGGCTACACATGGAGGGGTTAATGAAATAAATGCACATCCCCATTTAGATTGTACGGGTAATATAGTAATCGTTCATAATGGTACGATCGATAACTATAGGGAACTTAGGGAAGACTTAAAGAATAGAGGTCATGTCTTTAGGTCAGAAACAGATTCAGAGATATTTGCTCACTGGTTTGAGGAAGGATTAAAGGATAAGAGATCTATAAGGGATATAGTTCTAGATATATTTGAGAAATTTAAGGGAACGTATGCTGTTATAGTTTATATAAAGGATTTGAACAAACTGGTAGCGATTAAGAACGGAAGTCCCTTAGTAGTTGGGTTAGGTAAAGATAAAATATTTATTGCGTCTGATGTATACGCATTCTTGGATGAAACACAGGAGGTTATAATACTGGACGACTACGAGTTTTTAGAAATAGGATGAGGGCGTTGGTAATCGGTAGGGGAATTCAGGGACAGAGATGGAAGAAAAATTTGGAAGGAAGGTATGAAGTAGAGATTTATGGTAGAGATTATAGAGAAAAACTAAGGATAGGAAGGAAATACAATATCATAATAATTTCTGTTCCCCATCATGCTTTTAAGGAAGTATCAGAAACTTTAAGGAAATATGGAATTTCTGGAGAAAGAGTAATAGTTGAAAAGCCAGGAGCATCTAGTTTTGAAGATTTTAAAGATGTTAAGGAAAACCTAGAATACGTAAGTGGTAAATTGGAGATGTTCTTACCTTTATATATACAGTATAAGCCCTATATAAATGATGGTATCTTAAAAACTCGGAAGATTACTTATATAACTAAATTAAATCTGGATGAAATACTATATCAAGATGAAAACTTTATATACTTAAAGAGTGGAAGGTGTATAGACCCGAACGTTCTTAGGGATTTATATTTTCATCCAGCAAGCTTATATTCATTTAATTCAGGGATCCTTAGCGGTTTCATCTTAGCTTCAAGGACTGTGAATGGTTTTTATAAGATATACGAGTTCGAGAATCCTTTTTGTGGTATAAGGATGGTAGTTGGTAGGGATAGGGAAGAATGCAGGACCATAGATAAGGAACCAATCAAATTCGATAACCCTATGAAAGGACATATAGAGAATGAATACGAAGAACTTTGCTTAGATAAGTTACCAAAGATAATATGGGGAGAGTTGGAAAGAATATTAAGCTTAGATAATATATTAAATTCAGCATAGTATGGAAGTAAAGTTCTTTAATAAGAGAGGAGAAGAAGTAAAGAAGAAACCCCTAAAGTTGAAGTGGGTAGATTTTGATATAAAGAAGGAATTTGAGCATTTTATGATAAAGGAAATATATGAGCAACCTTTAGTATCAAAGATTTTAATAGATTCCTTAAAGACAGAGCAATCGGATATTGTTAATAAGTTTTTAGATGAGATAGAGAAGGCAAATAAAATAGTTTTCATTGCAGCTGGATCTTCATATCATTCCTCATTAATGGGAAGTAGGTTGTTAAGGGAATTGGGGTATGAGGCATATTCTGTATTGGCATCCGAATATAAGGATATGAAATATGATAAAAATACTTTAATAATTGCAGTATCTCAATCTGGAGAAACGATGGACGTTATACTGGCTTTAAAGGATTTGAAGGAAAGAGCTAAAAAAGTACTATCAGTAGTAAATGTCCCATACTCTACAATCCAGAGGATTTCCGATAGTTCATTAGAGATAAAGGCTGGACCAGAGAAATGCGTTGCTGCTACTAAAACATATACGAACCAGGTAATAGCCTTCCTGTATTTGGCAAATAGATTGGGGATGAAGGTGAATGTAGAGGAAATACCAGATGAAATAAATAGAACGATAAATATGAACGAAGAAAGGGTAAAGGAGATAGCAAGGGATCTAAAAGAAGAGAGGGATATCTTTATTATAGGAAGAGGAATAAATTATTATTCTTCATTGGAAATATCACTAAAGTTAAAGGAGATATCGTATATACATGCGGAAGCATTGGCTGGGGGAGAATTAAAACACGGTACTTTAGCTTTAATAGAAAAGGGAACAAAGGTTCTAGCATTGAATCCAAGTTGGGATATAGATATAAAGACGAATATAGAGGAGGTTGCTTCTAGAGGGGGAGTTGTTTATGAGATCCCAAAGGACTTCTATGCTAAGGAATCTTATCCAAACTTCTCCTTATATTCCGTAATAGTAGGTCAGCTCTTAACGTACTATACAGCAAGGGAGAAGGGTTTACCGATAGACTATCCAAGGAACCTGGCTAAAAGTGTTACTGTAAAGTAAGTAATAAAAGGATAACTTTGAATGATATTTTATGTATAATTACCTTAAGGGAACTATCGAGGGATTTTTAGGGAACTTTTATAGGGAAGCTTTCGGTATAGAGAGGACGTTTAAGGTTAAAGTTAAGGAAGATCCTACACCCTTTATTTCCTATAACTGGATTAATAGGGAAATAAACATACCAATCCTTGTGTTGTTGGATATTTTTGAAGGATATCTTGGTAGGGATTTAGACCATATACTAGAAAGGTTTTCTGAAGTCCTTCACGAAAGTATACATGATATCTTTAACTTTGGTAGGGAAAGTAAAGGATACGAGTTATTAACGCAGGAAGGGTTGGCGACTATAATATCGGAAGTCTATTATAGGGTTGGGAAGAGGAATTTAGATAAATTTAGGAACTTTTCAGATTTCCAAAATTTAATCAGCAAAATGAATAAGGAAATTACTAAAAGCTTTAGAGATAGGGAGGAAATGGAAAAATTGAGGGAAAATATTGTTCTAGATCTTGAAAGAAGTTACATGAATAATCATCCATTCATAGGGAGATCTGTAATAGATAGATTAAATGAAATATCGGATGATAGTCCATTTAAAGCTTTTGCTCTACACCGTTTACCGGTTTACCTTATACTAAAGGAATTCAGTATTGAAGATTACTTAAGGGATATAAGGGCTGCCTTAGAGGATAGTGAATTTAAAGAAAGAGTTTTCTTGAATTATCTATCAACTATAAGGAAGTATCATGAACGATCCTCCTAAACTCTTCTGCTGTTTCCTCTGGCGGGACGTTTACAACGAACTCACCATGATAGACTTCTAAAAAGCCCATATCATACCTAAACCTTTGTCCTATCCTAAAGATTGGAAGGGTTTTTCCCTCCTTTAGTAGGGAAGTATCTAGGAATACCATGTTAAAGTTTTCAAACCTCTCTTCATACTTTATTAGGATTCTATGGAAATCCTTTAGGAATTCCTTTAATTTTATATCTGCCATAAAGAACATACCGAAGGACTTTACCATTCCCATTATTTCATTGTTCCTAAATGGGGCGAATGGGGAGATTAAAGTATAGTTCTTGTCTTCTTTTATTAACCTCTTTCCAATTTTCCTTTCAGTTTCCATATAGTCTTCTATAAGGAACCTTTTATTCTCGCTGAAATATTTTTCAGATTTCCTTATAAAGTTTCCTATCGTACCATGCAGATCTTTCTCTATTATTACTTGAAAATGCAAGTGTTCCTGGCTAGCCCCAGCATAAAAACCTTTGTTTAAGTTAATTAACAGGTATCTATATTCGGGATCTTTTGAAACAACGTATTCCCCAATTTCCCTTATTAATAGGATGGAGTTATAGAAATCTTCAAAGCTTAATTTCGAAAATGAAGTTATGTGTTCTTCATAGTTTGGGATCAGTACGAAGTGATATTTTGCATAGGGATACTTATTTGGAAAGGCTATTGATCTATAAGATAGAAATCTATCAAAATCTGTAGGTTTTGGAGTTTCTTTAAATAGATTTTCCTTACAAAATGGACATGGAGAATCCTCTATTTCTTCCCTTATCTTTTTTCTTGGTTTTTTTGATGCATTCTTATTTATCCTTACCCAAACATCGGTTAGAGGATCCCTCCTATATTCTATTTTATGTATATGTAGTTCATGATCAATTACGTATCTATTTTCTACTTCATAAGATTCTAAGGTAATTGGGAGATTATCCATCCTATTTCTTAAGTTCTTTTAACTTTAAAATCTATGCAAAACCTATAAACTCCTGGGGAAATATCCCCAACTCTGGTTATTCCTAATATTTCATATTCAAAACCTATTCTATTAGAGTATTCTTCTAAGATCTTCTCAGCCTCCTCCAAGTAATTCTCCTCGCTTAGGAAGTGGTAAAGGTGTATTATACCGCCATCTTTTATCGCTGGAATTGCAACCTCTAGGAATAGATCGGATTCTTTCGGTAGGGGCATGATTATCCTATCGAACTTCTTCTTAAACCTCTCTTTCCCCTCAAAGAATTCCCTTTCAAGGTATTCTCTAGCTTTCACTCTGTAGTCTATTTTATCTAAGAATATTACCCTGTTTAGTTCAATTGAAGATTCTATAGTATCTTCTAGTATTTCCTCCTTGACTATACCATCAGAGTTAGATAGATATTCGATATATGGGACTACATCCCTAACGTCCCCCAAGATAGTTATTACATTGTTTGCTTTATTTAACCTAACGTTCTCTAGCCCATACTTTACTGCAAAAGGGTTTAGTTCAACTGAATATATTGTTCTTGCTTTTGAAAACTTTGAAATATATATTGAATATGGGTTTACACCTGAGAACATTACTAATACATCTTCTCCATCCTTAACATTCCTCGCAATCCTATACCTTTCATTGGATAACCTACTAGAATAGTAGCATCTCGCTACATCAACCTTAAACTTAAGTCCGTATTCTATAGCTATTGTCTCCGTCCTGTTCTCTCCATAGAGTAACCTATACCTAGCTATCCTATAGGGAGGCTCTACTTCCGTTTCCTGTAAGAGTATCGTCCTAACTCCTTTATGTTTTTCAACTATCTTCCTTACATATTCCTCTTCCGAATATTTAAGTGGTTTCTTTAAAATTGCAATATCTCCAACTATATCAAAAGCCATTAATACTTTGGTTTTGTTACTATTTCCCTTATTTTCGATATTAATTCAACATCTAACTTTTTAAACAATGGTTTTGGTTCTTCCTTTATCTCAAAATTATACTCATCCGGTTTCTCAAGTATCTTTTCTAGCTCTTCTTCCCTAGTCAACCTAATTCCTAAGAACCTAAAGAACTCCATTGAATGGAAGGGTATATAGAAGGATAGTAGGCTATACATTGTTATTAGGTATATTAGCATTCCTTTAATGAAAGGTTTCTTATTCTTTGGATCCTCCCAAGGTTTGTTTTCTTGAAACAGAACGTTTCCCTTATCTGACATCTCAAAAATCTTCTTTAATCCACTTGATATCTTTCCATTTTCAATTAAGTTGCATACAGATTTATAGTAATCTTTAGCAATTGCTATTACCTGTGTATCAGCTTTTCCATCCAATTTCTTATAGTTGCTCCATGCGAACTTCAGTATTCTATGTGTAAGGTTCCCTATACTATCTACTAATACCCTATTGATTATCTGAACGAACTCATCCCATAGGAATGAGGTATCCTTGTTCTCAGGTATTAAGTATGCTAGGTAGAACCTCCAATAGTCCGGATGGATTTCGGAGTCTATTAGGCTATCGCAGAATACACCCCATCTCTGGCTCTTACTGATCTTACTTCCTTCATAGGTTAGGTATGCATATCCGAAGACGTTCTTTGGTAGGGTCAGTGGTCTATCGAATATGTTATCCTCTTTCTCATAAAGGTTTGAACTCATTATTATTCCCGGCCAGAATAGAGTATGGAATGGTATGTTATCCTTTCCTATAAAGTGGTATATCTCTCCTTCTGTCCAAAATTTCCTCCAGTTTATGTTATTTTTTGCAATTCTTTTTTGTTTTGCGTTTAATAAGGCTTTTATTATTTTTTTATAGTATTTAAAATAATATGGTGGATCAATATCTATTATTTCTAGGCTTTCTAAGCTATCTTTAAATGTAACTCTAAATTTAATTTCTCCTATCTCAATTTCTGCAGAACTTTCTCCTAAACTCAATATCTTTACGTTACTTATATCTTCTTCCAATTCTTCTATTGTAAAGTTATCCTTAAGTAGCTCAATTGTGAAGGACAAGTATCCGATTGGGGCATCGAACCATACGTAGAATACTTTATCTTTATATACATCAAAGTGATTGAATTCTTCCAATATTTTATCTATCTTTGGCCAATTCCTCTCTACAATACTCCTTAGGTTTGCTTCTTCCTCCGGTTCAACAACCAATCCCAATTCCTTTAAGGATTCTATTAACGTGTATATCATCTTTTCCTTTGAGGAGAAATCTATCTTGTTAAATATTTTATCTAAAGTGATCCTCCACAGCTCTTGATAGGGTACCGGTACACCCCATTTAATATCCCTCGTTATGCTCCTTTCCCTCAAACCTGCATTTAACATACTAACGGACATAGAGTAAGTTAAGTTGGAGAACTCATTTACCTTCTTTTCTATCCATTCCCTTAATTTTTCAGTAATTTTCCTTAAATCAAAGTATAAATGTCTAGTTTTCTTTAATATTACGGGATCTCCAGTTATAGCATTCTTAGGATCTATTAGGTCCTTTGGATCTAATAATCTTCCACAGTTTTCACATTGATCTCCTTTAGCTTTTTCATACCCACAGTATGGGCATTTACCCGTTACATACCTATCCGGTAAGAACCTGTTGTTTTTTGGATCGAAAGGTAGTTCATCCTCCTTTTCTATTATAACCCCAGATTGATACATCCTTAAGAAGATCCTCTTAGTAACTTCATAGTGTATCTTTGACTTCGAAGTCCTTGAGAAGTTATCATAAGATATATCGAACCATTCGTATATTTTTTTATGTATTCCATAATAGAAATCCGTTAGCTTATCAGGAGTTAAATTGTTTTTTATCGCCTCAACCTCTATTGGGGTTCCATGCTCATCTGTACCTCCAACAAATACTACAAAGTTTCCTTTAAACCTTTGATATCTGGCAAAAACGTCTGCAGGTAGATGGGAACCTACCATATGTCCTATATGAGGTACGTTGTTGGAGTAAGGTAACGCTGCGGTTACAACTACAAATTTTCTATTAGTCATAGATTTATATTCCTACTTACTTTTAAGAACTTTCTTTTATATAGATTTCTAATGTATACAACTTATGCTCTGATAATCTTGAACACCATCATTTTCTTCCTAGTCATAATTTCACGTGGAGATCTGATATATTTGCTTGGTTTCTCTCCTGCTAGGTTTCTCCAACAACCATGGGCCATTTTAACTTCTATTTTCGTTCATGCAAGTTTTACCCATTTGTTTGTTAATATGCTAACCCTTTTCTTCTTTGGAATACCTCTAGAAAACATGATAGGCAAAAGGAGGTTTATAACCTTATATTTCCTTTCCGGAATTTTTGGAAATTTGCTATACTTTTTGATGTACTTTGGTGAAGATATAGTAGGTGTTGGGGCATCTGGAGCAATCTTTGGTGTATTAGGAGCATTTGCCATCTTAAGACCTTCAGATTATGTAATAATGTTCCCTATTTTAGTACCTATACCACTCAGTTTAGCAGTTTTCATATGGATAGGCTTAAACCTGTTTGGTATGCTCTTTCAGATAGGTAATATAGGTTATGCTGCACATCTTGGAGGTTTATTAGTTGGTATATCACTTGGAAAAAAGTTTAAAAATAAGGTTTATCGGTATGGAATAGAAGAGTATATAAATTCTTTTGAGTTTTAAAATATAAATGGATGATAAACTATTAAGATTGAGAGAGAAGCTAGCATCTACTTCTACAGAAACCTTAAAGGAATATCATGGAAGGATGAAACAAGGTATAATTCCTTCTTCCCTTACTGAATTCTCGAGTCTAGGAAAAAACGTTATTATGAAGTACCTGGAAAAGGAACTAATACTGAGGGGTGTTATAAAGAAAAAGAGGAGGGTTAGGATTTATTGAATAGATGGATCCAGTAATACTAAGGGCATTTTTTAGTTTATTCCTCATCCTCGGAACTTTCGGTAATGTATTCCTCTTTGATGCTATATTAAGTAACTATACCAACGATCTGAAAAAGAAGAAGGAAGCTATTAGAAAGGCTTATCAGATAGCATATGTTGTTTGGATACCCATATTCGTTTTTGGAGAATACTTCCTGTATATATTTGGTGTTACGAAAGAATCCTTTGCAATTGCAGGGTCAATCTTTTTAGCCCTGATCTCCTTCGAAATTATCTCTAGAGACCTACCATCATACGCTAAGGTGGATGGTGGGGAAAAGATAGAAAGTGTAATAGCATCTCCTATGGCAATTCCATTGATTACAGGACCTGGAGTAATAACTACTACAATTATATTTAGGTCTATGGTAGAAAATGCTTTAATTCTATTTTTATTTTCTTCTTTAGCATATTTTCTATCTTTCCTATTTGTCTATTTTAGTATTGGAATTATAGATAAAATAAACAGAAAGTATTTCATAATTTTGAATAGGATATTTGGTTTAATCCTTCTTTCTATTTCAGTCGAGATATTAATAAATTCTATAAAATCGATATTCTAATATGATATTGATCCATAGGAAATCCGGAAAGAGGTTCTATGTAAGGGAAATAAAGGATATTAATACACATTTCGGTCTAATAAAAAAGGAAGATCTGATTAGAGCAAAGCCCTACGATATAGTTAAAAGCCATTTGGATGAAGAATTCTTAGTTGTTGAGGATAATTTAATAGATTCCCTAAGTTTTCTAAGGAGGAGGACTCAAGTAACTCATCCAAAGGATATAGGATTGCTCTTTTCCCTTACTGGAATCTCGAGTGGATGGAGGGTAGTTGAACTTGGTACGGGATCGGGGATAATGACTTCCTTCTTAGCCAGTTTAGTAAAACCGTCGGGAAGGGTTTATTCTTATGAGAATAGGAAGGAATTTTACGAGATTGCTAAGGAGAATTTAGAGAAATTAAAATTGATGGATTATGTAGAATTAAAGTTAAGAGATGTGATAAGTGAAGGAATTGATGAAAGGGATGTGGATATTGTAGTTTCAGATATACCAAGACCTTTCGATATTATAGATGAAATATACAATTCTTTAAAATTTTCTGGATACTTCGCATCCTTTCTACCGAACATTACTAGTGTATTAAAGCTTTTGTCCTCTAACAAAAGTTTCCATTTAGTTGGAATATATGAGAGTTTTCATAGAGTTTGGAAGTATGAAAAGGAGGAAGTATTAAGACCTAAGAATAAGCAGTTAGTTCATACGGAATTTTTAGTTTTGATGAGAAAGTTATAAATTTGGGTAGACAATAATTTAGAATGATTGTATTGGATGATTATTTAGGTATAGAAATAGATGAGAAATATAACTTAAGGTTGAATGGAAGGATAATAGAGCCTAAGGTAAGAAGAAAAAAAGATATGGAACCCGTTTTATTGGAATATGATGGTGAAGATGAGGAAATGTATTACATGTATAGGGGAATATTTAGGGAAGAAGATGAAAAACAGTTTCAAGATTATAGAATAAGACATGATATAACGGTAGTTCCAAATAAGATGGTTGGAAAGGAGTATAACAAAACTTTTGGACATTATCATCCTGATAACTATCCTGAGTTATATGAAGTTATAAGGGGGGAGGCAATCTTCATTATGCAAAGTAGGGATTTCAAGAGTTTAATATTGATTAGGGCAAAGAGAGGGGATCAGATATTGATCCTACCTGGGTATGGACATGTTATGGTTAACGTTGGGAGGGAGCCTCTAATAACTAGTAATTTAGTATATTGGGATTTTGAATCGGATTATAGTGTGTTCAGGGAAAGGAGAGGGGCTATGGTGTATATAACGGAAGATGGTATAAAAGTTAACGATAGTTATCCATTGGATTTTGAGATAATCAAACTGGAAGCAAAGAAAATATTTGAAGAAAATATATATAAGGAGTTCATAAATAATCCTAAAAAATTCGGCTTTTTAAAGGAAAAATTCAATTTCTAGGGATGAATAAGCCATCAAGATTAACCTTTGGTCCTGCAGGAGTTCCAATATCTTCCCCTAAGAAGGATACATATAATGGTATAGTTTTTACATACGAAGAACTAGGTTTGGATGGTTTTGAGATAGAGTTCGTCTATGGAGTAAAGTTGAAGGATGAGGAAGCTAAAGAAATAGCAGATTATGTAAAGAGGAATAATATAATTTTAACTGCACATGCACCATACTTCGTTAACTTGAACTCTAATGAAAAATCGAAGATAGATAAATCCGTTCAGTTTATATTCGATACTGCTAGAAAGGCATGGTTAGCCGGTGGGTATTCTATAGTCTTCCATCCGGGATGGTATATGAAATCTACTAAAGAAGAGGCTTATGAGAGGGTTAAGGAAGGCTTGAAGAGAGTGATTAACCTTTTAAAAGATTATAGTATTGAAATATGGGTTAGACCCGAAACTATGGAAGGATTAAAGAAGTTTGGAGATTTAGATGAAGTTATAAGACTATCTAAAGAATTAGAGTATGTTCTACCATGTATAGATTTTGCCCATTTAAGGTATAGATATAACAATAATGATATAAGTTTCTTTAGGGGAATAATGGAAAGGATAGAGGATGAATTAGGAAGTGAAGCGTTGGAGAATATGCATATTCACATGTCTGGGATAAAGTTGGATAAGGCAGGGACTCATGTTAACTTAAAACAATCGGATATGCCTTGGCAGGAAATAATGAAGATATTGAAGGATTTTAATGTTAAAGGGATAGTTATCTCGGAGAGTCCAAACATAGAGGGAGATGCTATCCTAATGAAAAAATATTATAAAAGTTTATAGGAGAGCAAAGGTCAATTTAACGTATGCGGGTCTTGTTATGGCATAACCTACTAAGGATGTAATTATTATCATAACTGCAAAACCTCTAAACAATCCTAATGCAACGTTAGATAGTAACATTGGTACAAAGGCAAATATCTCTGTCATAACTGCTGTTAAAACTATAAATAGAACCTTCTTTCTTGATTTTTCAATTTTATACTCTTTTTTACCTCTAATTGCATCGTTTACAATAATTAAGTTATCGTCCATTCCAGTTGCAATTCCTAGGAATACTCCTAATATTGCTGGTATATCGAAGGTCTGTCCAAGGAATATTCCAATAGCTACTGCAATGATGATCTCTGATAGCATAGGTATGTAAATGAGTAATGAGGCTTTTAGGTTTCTATAAGCTAGAAATACAACTATTCCTAAGATAATTAAAGCGATCAATCCAGCAATAAATATTTTATCTAATGAAGAACTAGCTATTCTTGGAGAAATATAGGATATCTCCTCTATTGAGAACTTGGAAGGTAAAGAACCACTTCCCAAGACAATTTGTAGTTCTCTTGCCCTATTTATAGCATCTTCTGCTGCTAATTTCTGTGAAGAACCTTGCCCAGATACTCTTATAAGTACTTGGTTTGCTTCTACACCCTTCAAATTAGAATCTATATATAGATCGGAGACCTCTTCTCCGTCTAAGTAAAAGTATATCTTCTCAGTTAGGTATCTCCCACCGCTCTCTATAGAAACTGGTATGTTCTTAGTTATTTCTGCAAACCTCTTAGCAGCATCCTTTGATAGGACTAAAGTGAAGTAATAGGAGCAGACCCAGCTTCCTTGATAATTATCGCATTCCATTCCACTGTATCCAGATCCTGTAAGAATGTTTATTATATCTATTCCCGTGAAGACTGTTTGGTTCATTATTTTAGCTTCAAAATAACCCTGTCTCATTATACTTTCTATTAAAGTTTTCTCTGTAGATGGTACTTGGATTATTATATAGTTTCTTCCTGCCGTATATATGTTCAAAGCCTTTAAACCTGCGGAGTTTAACCTATTCTCTAGTATCCTTTGTACAAGATTCATCTGGTCTATCGATAGATCCTCTAAAGACTTTAAAATGATTAAGTATCCACCCCCTATATCTGTTCCTAACTTCAGGTTTCCGGATACAGTTACTGAAGTATTATATTTCAGTAACTCTATTTCTGTAGGATCTAGGATGAAGTTTCCTCTATCAGTCTTTACTATAGCGCTCCCTTCTTCTGGTATACACGAATAAAAGCTCTGTACACTGCTAACCTTACATCCGTTTATTTCGTATACTACGCTACCCTTAGGAAGTATGGGACTCTCATCTACAGTTATCCTAACTGATAGAAAAGTGTATAATAGGTATAAAATGGACGCGAATAGTACTATAATATATAGAACTATTCTCCAATCCTTTAGTAAATCCTTAACCGTAGACATTTTCTAAAATTATCTAAAAAATTTTTATGGTTTCCCTCTTGAATATCCTAAGGTAACTCCCATAGCTACTAAATGGGCTACTCTTACAGGTTCTGGTATCCTAGAATTGATAGAAGTTTTTATTATAATCTCCTCTGCATCTTCATCAGATATCCCAACGTTTTGATAGTACGTTAATCCATACTTTGTTTTTATTGGTTTAGGTTCCGGTAAGCTTTTCAATATCTCTAACTTTCTTTCATAGTTTTTAACCTTTTTCAACGCTTTTATGAACTTATCCATATCCGGTTTTTTCCTTATAACAGCTATGATGGGTAATTTTAAATCTTCAAATATCTTGTTCATATCTATTATATTAAAACCTGCAAAGGATATGCCGTTTGTCATAATGATCCTTATCTGATTTAAATGGGAGGTTCTCCTTATCATCTCTATTATTTTATCAGTTGTATCATCACCATCTACCTCAACATAGTTAGATAGAACACCATCTATTTGTCCATATCCCCTCATAATTACTCCAACTATCAATGCTTTATCATCTTTATCCTTATCAAAATGTCCATCGTCTATCCCTACTATCCTTATCTCCCTCTTTATCATTCCTCAAAATCTATTACATCTGATACTCTCGGTTTAAAGTTTTTATTTTCACCTTTTTCTATTATTTCCTCCCTTATTATTATGCTTTCCCCTATCAACTTTTCAATCCTTTTAGCCATTTCTATGGAAGGTTTTATCCTTCCTTCCTCCAGATTTTTATATAGACTCTCCTTTATTCCCAAAATTTTTGCCATATCCTTTTGCTTTAATTTTCTAGATTCCCTATACTTTCTAAGTTTTTCATAGAACTTATCATCTATCAAGTATTCTTCTACTCTTCTAGATTCTTTTATTTGATTTTTTATTTTTTTCTCTCCTTTTTCTATGTTCTCAACTTTTAATTCCCTTGCACATTTTTCGCATATCCAGACCCATGCACCCTCAATTATTACCCTTTTACTGGCTTTTCCAGTTCCACATATTTCACAGATCATTTTATTAGCGTTTTCTTAATAGTTTCCCTATTTTCTAATACTATCAATATACCTATCGATACACCGAGAGAAATTGCTATAGAGATCATGAAGACGTTTAGTACTAGCTGAAATATAGAAGTTGGTAATCCTAAAATTTCTAGTCCCCAAACGAAGAACATATAGATTATTAAACCTTTTGATAACAGAACTACGGTTTCTCTACTAGTTATTCCCCTCAATAGGATCTCAATTATTCCAGCAATTATGGAACCTATCGATAGGATAATCACCATGGTATAAAGCATGTTTAGGTATCCTAATAGTAGGTTGAAGCCTATTCCGAAGTTTGCTATTCCTAAAAATATGAAGTATAGATATATGTAATACCTTAATAGCTTCCTTATGAACTCTGATGGTCTAATACCAAATAGTATGTTTTCCATCCTCTTCTCTTTCAGATATTCATCTAGCCTTATATAAGAGAGTACTATTCTAGCGAAGAAGTCAGCCACTCTTCCTATTATATAACCAAGCGTTGCTATTAACAATAGTAATATAAACTTGGATAGGTAAGTTGGAGTTTCTGCTATAAACTTTATTATCGGAAACGTAACATTGTTGTATATTTCCTTTAGTAAATCCTGAATAAATCCCATTACTAAATAAGTTAATTAAGGTTTATTAGTATATCTAAATTAAATAGGGCCCGTGGCTCAGGGGCTAGAGCGCCCGGCTGATAACCGGGAGGTCGGGGGTTCAAATCCCCCCGGGCCCATAGAAGTTCAACTAGTTAGCCTTTAAATTACCAAAAGACTTAGAAGAATCATGAGAATAGTTGATGCTAGAGCGAGGATTGTCCTTAATTCTAGAGGTGAACCTATTTTGGAAGTTGAGATAAATAGGTCTTCGGAGGCTGTACCTTTAGGTGCTAGCAGGGGTTCCCACGAAGTTTCTAGGTTAGAGATTGAAAAGGCAGTTGAGATATTTAATTCCGAACTGGTAGATTTCCTTAAGACGTACGATATACAAACTCTGGGAGATCTAAAGAACTTTGAGGAAGACTTCCTAACTATAGGGGGTATTAAGAGATATGGAGGGGATATATTGTTGGCGATTGAGTATGCTATACTGAGGGCGTGGGCAAACTATTATAATAAACCGATCTATGCTTTCTTTAACGAAAAGCCAAAGTTCAATATAAAGATCTTGGCAAACGTTGTTGGGGGTGGTGCTCATTCAAAGTGGAGGGGACCGAGCGTTCAAGAATTCTTAATAGTTCCTTATGTAGAAGATATTAGGTTAGCAGTTTTCTTATCTTCCTACATCCATAAAAAGATAGGGGAAAGGCTAGAGACGCTGGATAAGAAGTTTATGTATGGAAGGAATGATGAAGGGGCATGGGTTACTTCCTTAGATGAAGATTCTATCCTTTCTCTGTTATCCTCAATTAGAGAAGAGATAAAGAAAGAGTATTCCATAGATATTAAGCTAGGCATAGATATGGCGGCAACCCATCTTTATAAGGAAGGAGTATACAGATACAGGGGGAAGGAATATTCTAGGGAAGATTTTATATCGGAAATAAATAGGATGATAAAGGATTATAAGTTGTTTTATGTTGAAGATCCTTTGTTTGAAGAAGATTTTGAAGGTTTTTCAGAAATTAACAAATCTACAGATGCATTGATTACGGGGGACGATTTAACCGTTACTAATACAGAGAGGATAAAGAAAGCAATTGAAAAGAATTCTGTAAAGGCAGTTATAATAAAGCCGGATCAGGTAGGGTCTTTAATAAAAGTAATTGAGGCAGTAGAATTATGTAAGAGAAATAACATAATTCCAGTTCTGTCCCATAGGTCTGGAGAAACTGAAAGTAATATTCTTGCACACTTAGCAGTTGGACTAGAGATACCTTTTGTGAAGTTTGGAATAAGCGGTGGAGAAAGGATATCCAAACTAAACGAGCTGATAAGAATATTTGAAAAAATTAAATCTTAAACTTCTAAAGGCTTTCTAACTAATAAACCATCCGTTACCCTCAATATATCCCTAACAATTGTATCTTCATTTACGAATATGTCTTCTATATCGTTTCCAATTTTACCCTTTCCTATTTTTATTTTGCTTGATGGAGACAGTAAATAATATTTGTTACCTGATAACAGGATTTCTTTTTCATTTCTTATGTTTAAACCAATGTAAAGTATCTCCGATCTTGAGAATATCTTATCTTTTTGATTTAGATATTCGAAGTCATACAAATATATATCGTTTCCTTCTATAAATTTAATCTTTTCTCCTATATTTAATTTACATCTCCAATTCCTCTTATATAAATCGTATTTTTCAGATGAGTATTCTCTTTTATTTTTAATTTTCAATATATTCTTGTTTTTCTCTATTGTTATATCGACATTCCTTATATCTAGCTTTATTCCTATACCGAGAACTTCCGTCATAAAGATAATTCTATTTTTAATTATTTATAATTTTGAGAACAGTGTTTATTATATGGATAATAATGAATATGATGAGAGGGTTGTAGACTATTATAACAATCTATCTGATGTTTATGATGAATTATACGGTGAAGAGCAGAATAAAAAGATAAGGATTATAGAGGAGATATATAATAGACTGTTTGGTTCGAAGGTCTTTGAAAAGGGTTTAGATTATGGGTGTGGGACGGGTATTTCCTCTATCTTCCTAAGTAAAATCTCAAAGGAAGTTTACATATACGATATTTCTGAGAAGATGATAGAAATCGCTAAAAATAAAGTTAAAAATGCTATTCCTGTAAAAATTAACGATTTAGGTAATTATTTAGGATTCTTTGATGTTGTACTATCGGTAACAGTCCTACAGGACTCTAAGGATCCAGAAAAAGATTTAGAGCTTATATTTAAGCTTCTGAAGGAAGAAGGTTTGTTAATCCTCTCAGTTTTAAAGAAGAAGGGTTTAGCTTTTTGGAAGCCTCTAATTAAGAAATATTTTAATATAATATGGTTTTATGAGGAAGATAAAGATTTTATATTTTTCTTAATTAAGAAAATCAAACTTTAAACCATCTCCTTATATCTTCTGGGATCTCTAGTAAGTTTCTATTCGCCATACAGTCTAATATTCCCCAGATATAGTTGACAAGCTCAAATGCTTTTATTTTTTCTCCATTTTTATAGAAATATTTGCAATCTTCCCAATAAGCTTTTACAAAATTCTCTAAGTTCTTATCTAAAAAATTTACTTTTTTGAATACTTCTTCTAATTTTTTAAATTCCCTTTCTAGCAGAGATAATAACTCCTCACTCGAGTTTTTCGCATCCATATTCCTTACATTGTTCGATTAACCATAATATTGAATACCTATTACCTAAAAGAACGTTTTCAGATAATTTACAGAAGGAATAGGTATTATTTATATATACTGGTGTTCCGTTTGCTTTTATACAGAGATCCTCTTCAATCCCTTTTCCTAAGAAGTATCCATCATTCTCTTGGTTTCTATCTGGATAACCGCTTATAATTATAATTGTATCGTTTACTTTAGCAAAGACGAATGGAACACCCCTAAAATAGTTTGAAAGGTTCCTGAAAGTATTCCTAAGATAGAAGTTCTCTATAGATATTTTCTCTACTCCAACTCCCTCCTTCTCCAAAAACTCTATGAGGTTCTCACAGTGGGGACATGTAGGAGAGTAGACTAAGTATATATTATACCTCTCGAGAGGTTCGTTTTTTGTATTTTTTATTAAAAATAGAGAAAGAAATGTTAGCACAAGGGATACTAGAAATATAAGTAATATACGTTCCTTCCTTGTCATATCAATAGATATATTAGTATAGCTAATAAAAGTATTCCTGAAATGAGGTGTAATTCTCTAACATGCCTGTTCCTCCATTCCATTACTCTCTCAGGTTTAATCGTAAAGTAGACTAAAAACGTTATTGCAAAGAACGGAGAAGCAAATACCAATAAGTATATAATGAAATACAAATAGTTGATGGTTTTTTGGAGCCCTAGAAATAAAATATATGGTCCAGAACTACATGGTAATAAGAATAAGCTTATTAGTATTGCTATTGGGACTGCCATCCATGGAGAATAAGCACTAGCTATGAATCTATACACATATGGTTTTAAAAATGTTGGCATCTCTACAGAAATCATTCCTGGTTTATAATTAAAGTATGCATTGAATTCTAATATAATCAAAATTATTAATAAAACGATCAAAAGAGTTTTAACTATCTCATAAAACATAGAAAGGATTTGGTGTAAAACTAAGCCGTAAAGGGCATACATTATTATTACTGTAATTGAAAACAAAATACCACCTATTAGAACATTTTTTCTACCCCTTGTTAGAAGCATTGATAGAAGTGCTGCCTGAATTGCTATGGAACAAGGGTTTATAGCATCAACAGCAGCTAGGTTTATCGTTGTAAACAGATCCATAAATTTAAAATTCTAAATAGTTTTATAAAAAATATATTGCCGCCGTAGCTCAGCGGTAGAGCATCCGGCTGTTAACCGGAGGGTCGGGGGTTCAAATCCCCCCGGCGGCGTAAATGATGAGGGGATTGCCGGGAAATGAAAGGTGAAGTGAGCCTCCTAGCTGATGTTTTTTAATTTTTGAATGAATTATATTATTGTGGAAAAAATAATAGATGAAATAAGGAAAGAATTCTCGGATAATGTTATAGGAGTTGAGAAAATACCGGGAAGAGAACCATCTTTTGAAGATTATAACTTTGAGAATAGAGAAATAAATAGTTTTTTAGATAGAGTTGGTATAAATCTATATAAGCATCAGAAAGAATCATTAGAGATTCTATATAGTGGTAAAAATCTAGTTCTAACAACCCCCACAGCATCTGGAAAATCCTTAGTTTTTAGGTTATATATATTGGATAGGTTCTTGTCTAATCCACAGAAGACCTATCTCCTAATATATCCGATGAGAGCCCTTTTATATGACCAGTATGAGAAGTTCCTGGAACTATTAAAGAGTTTTGAGGACTTTTTTAACAGGAAAATAGACATAAGAATAGGATTATTACTTGGAGATCTAAGTTATAAGGAGAAGGAGAAACTATCGAAGGAAAAGCCTCATATAATCTTTACTACTGTAGATAACTTGCATCTTTTCTTACTAAAGAACCACGAAAAATTCCATTATTTTTTTAGAAATTTAGATCTAATTGTAGTTGATGAACTCCATTCCTATAGAGGAGTTTTTGGGACCAATTCAGCTTTAGTTTTTAGAAGGTTAATAAGACTCCTAAAGTTTTTGTATAGGAACAGTAGTTTTAAGATACTTTCTCTCTCTGCAACTTTGAGTAATGCTAAGGCTTTTGCCGAAAAGATATTTGGTCTTGAGTTCAGTTCTATAAGCGAGAACTATAGTAGGACCTACGATAGGTGGATAGTTGGTATAGATCCAAAGACTGTTGGTCCTAGGGTTATTTTAAAGAGGTTGATTAGAGTTTTATTGGAGAACAAGCTAAAATCCCTAGTTTTTTTGGAGTCTAAGAAAGGGGTAGAAAAGTATAAAATGCTTATAGAAGATTTGGATAGTAGTAATCTTGTTTTTACATATAAAGCTAGTTATTTAAGGGATATTAGGAGGGATATAGAAAGAAAGTTCAAGAATAATGAATACTTAATTTTGCTAACAACCTCAGCCCTTGAGTTGGGGATAGACATAGGAGATATAAACGTTGTAGCCAATTATGGGATCCCCAGGGATGGTATATTCTCTTTAATCCAGAGGTTCGGTAGATGCGGTAGGATATCGGAGGGTATAAATATAATAATGTTCAAGAGGGATGCCTTAGACCTCTACTATTCAATAAACTTTAAGGAATTGGTAGAAAAAATAAAGAGGAACGATATAGAGGATATCCCAGTTAATTTATTTAATGAAAAGATTAAGAGAAAGCATTTACTTTATATGATCTCGGAATTTGGTAGATTGGATATAAGTATACTCGATGATGAAGAGAGAAAAATATTGAGAAGCTTAATTGAAGAGGGAAGGGTGAAGATAGTAAAGGATCAAATATTCGGGAAGGAATATGCAGTGTTGATAGGAAAGGTTATATATACAGGACTTAGGAACATATCCGATAAGGTATACTATGTGATAGACCTCTCAAGCTATGATGCAGTAAAGAACGTTAAAAAGGAGAGTTCAGCTTTTAGGATTGCAAACATGTTGAAGTCTAGAGGAGAGATTATTGAAGAAATAGACGAATCAGCCTTTTACGAATACTTATTACCAGGTATGGTATACTACTCACTTGGTAAATCTTATAGATCGGTTGCAGTTCATTCTGCGGGTAATATAAATTTTGTTATCGTTCAAAGAGAGGAAGGTAACGTAGAAACGGAACCTTTATATAACGAAGACGTTAGAATATTAGAAAAATACAAGGAGAAGTCTCTAGGTGATTGGAAGGTTTGCTATGGTATGATCGAAGTTAATAGGGAATATTTGGGATATATTGAGAGAATTAAGCTCGGTTCGGGATACAACCAAGACATAATATACTATGAAAAACCTATAAGGAGGAGGTTTACTACGAAGTCTATTTGGATAGAGATCCCTGAAGAGTATAGCGAAATAGAGAACGATTACTTAAAGATTTGGAAAAATAAAATAATTAAACATTTGAAAAACAAGAAATATAACATATCATATGAGGAATTATATAATTTTTCAACGACAATTATAAAAGATTATTTTTATGAAAAATATAGAGGGCTATCTAGTAAGAAGATTAGGGAAATTATAAATAAATTCCTAGAAGATCGTGGTATAAAAGATAAGAGGCTCTCTTTTTATTTGAAGAAGCTGGTTGACTATCAGGTAGCCTTTAGGTCTGGTTTACATGCAATAGAGCATAATATAATCAAGATATCTCCGATAGTAACCTATATAGATTCGAGGGAATTAGGTGGTTTTTCCTATACCTCTCATCCGCAGACAGGGAAACCTGTAATATTCATATATGAAGGTTATGAAAATGGTGTTGGACTTGCAGAAACCTTATATGATAATATAGAGAACCTTATAAATAGATCAATTGAATCTTTAAATAGCTGTAAATGTTTAGATGGCTGTCCGAGATGTATATATTCTTCAAAATGCGGTAATTTTAATGAGTATCTCGATAAATACTCTGCAAGGTTGATATACAGTAAGTTCTATATGAAGGTTAAAGGTTTTAAATAATTTTTACAAAATGAATTTATGGAAGTTGTATTTCCTCAAGCAAAGGAATTAAGAAGTATACTCTCTGCAGCTACAGCATTTCTTTCTGAGGGGACTTTTAAAGCAAAGAATGATGGAATATTCTTAGCATCCCTAGATTCGGCTAATGTAGCAGTTATAATCGTAGATATGTATCCAAATATGTTCTTAGATTATAAGATAGATGGAGAAGAGGAGATATTTACAGTTAACTTGGAGGATTTGAAGAAGATCCTATCTAAGGCAAAAACAAAGGAACAAATATCATGGAAAACTGATAAGAAGAAGAATAAGTTTATCCTTTCTATAAAGGGTAAATCTACTAGAAGCTTTACCTTACCTTTGATAGAGACGGAAGGGAATGTATTGGATATACCTAGTCTGGACTTAAGGATTAAGTTAGAGATGGATGCAAAGGCCTTTTCAGAGATAGTATCCTCTGCTAAGGTAATAGCGGATGAATTGAAGATAACTACTGATCCTGATAAGAATACAATTAGCTTTATAGCTGAAGGGGAGTTAAAGGACATGAGGATAGACTTAACTTCACAGGATGAAGGGGTATTATCCATGGAGGTTCCAGAGAAGGTTACTGTGAGGTATTCTGTAGACTATCTATATAAAATTACTAAGGTAGCTACTATATCAGATACCGTTATGATAAAGTTTGATCAGGATAAACCAATTTGGTTAGACTATAGATCTTTAGATAAATTTAGATTTGGATTTGTTCTGGCACCTAGAGAGTAGATATAATTTTTTCGGAGAATTTATATTTTATCTTTGATTTTTCAATAATTTTGTTTGAATTCTACCGGTCTTGTCCCTTATTATTGGAAATCCCCACAACTAATATATAAGGAGGTTATGTACAATGATGTATGTTAAATATAGATGGTATCTCGTTGATTGTTAGAAGTTATCTTCAAAATCATCTTCTTTTATTCTAAAAAAGGAAAAATTTTATAAATTAGCAAACAATTTATTTATTATGGTAAGAGGTGAAAGAGGAATTCCAATGGCTGCAGTAGAAAGGATCTTGAAGAGCAAGGGTGCTAAGGCAGGAGTTGAGAGAGTTTCTGATAAGGCAGTAAAGTTCTTGAAGACAGCTTTGGAAGACGTAGCTTACGATATTGCACAAAGGGCAAACTCCTTAGCAAAGCACGGAAAGAGAACAACAGTAAAACCAGAAGACGTAAAGATAGCTGCTAAGGCCTTTACAAGATAAGGCTTTATTTTTCTTTATTTTTGTAATATAAACATTTATTTTTTATAATACATATATCACACCTTGGATTTATTGGTTTACAGATTTTTCTTCCAAACTTTACAAAATTGAAGTTTAATTCTCTCCAATACTTTTTATCTATTATGTTATATAGAGCTCTCTCTGTTTCTTCAAATCTCTTTGTATTAACGATTCCTATTCTATTAACTATTCTATGTACGTTAGAGTCCACTGCTATGTAATCTCTATTGCATACTATTATTAAATAAACGTTTCTAACCTTTCTTCCAACCCCCGGAAGCTTTTGTAGGAATTCTTCATCGCATATTTTTTTGTAATCCCATTTTTCTGCTATTTCCTTTATCCATCTAGCTTTTTGATTATTTAATCCAACCATCTTTAAAGAATTAGCTATTTCTCCCATACTTGCCTTTTTAATATCTTCTATATCCTTGAATTTCTTGAAGAAATCTCTAACAGCTTTAATTGTAACTTCCTCTCTAGTTCTTATAGAAATGATAACTGATATGAGGACTTTGAAGGGATCTTTGAGTTCTTCCCAAACCTCTGGTGCTGCCAAATCCTCTTCAATGTTCTTTGAGTAATCTATTATTTTTTCAATTATTTCATCTATTTCGGCTTTATCCATACTTCGTAACCTTCAAATACATCTTTAAGCATTTTATTCAGATCTTCTATGTTCTTAGATTCTTTCTTTACTATTTCAAGTAAGTTATCATACGTAATTCCAAAGTACTTTATTAGAAAAGCATCCGTTGGTATTCTTTCAAACAGTAAATTCCTGCTCTTTTGAAACTTCAGATTTAATCTATTTATCCTACCGTTTATATAGTCTTCCGTTATTCTTTCGTTTAGTAAGTCATCTATGGCATCGTATATTTTATTTTCCTTTTCTTTATCAAAACCGGGAACTCCAAATGTAAAGATAAAACTATCTGGATAGGTTAAAGTGTATTCTAGGAAGACATGATAGCCTATTCCATATTTATTCCTAAATATTTGGAATATTTTCGACGAAATACCACCGGATATAATACTAGATAAAGTATAGGCTTTCAAAAGGTCCTTTAAATCAAAATCTTTACTTATTGCATAGTATATGATATCTTTAGTATCCATCTCTTCATATATATCCCTTCCTTTATCTTTTGAAGGTCTTTTCAGTTTTACATCATCCCCTTCAAGCATAGAAAAATACTTCCTTATGGTATCCATCTCTTTCTCTCCGACGTTTCCCTCAAGGATTATGAACATGTTCTTCGGACTATAGTACTTTGCCTTAAATTCCTCTAATATATCCTTTGTTATGTTTTTTATAGTCTCTATACTCCCGCCTATACGTTCCCCATAATCTGATTCTCCAAAAACACTTTTCTGAACAAGATTATATAACTTTTCTTCTGGATCATTATCACACCTTTCAATTTCGCTTATTATTACTTTCTTCTCATTTTCAAACTCCTCCTCAATATAACTCGAGTTTTCAAATATGGAGTAAAGTACATCAACTATCTTATTGAAACTCTCCTTTATGCACTCGAAGAAATAGAGTGTATAATGTGCAGATGTAACCGCATTCGCTAGTCCTCCATTAAGCTCCAGGCCCATATCTATTTCATGAGCTTTATACTTCTTGTTGGTCTTAAACATCATATGTTCTAGGAAGTGGGAGATCCCCCTATAATCCTTCTCTTCATAAATACTCCCTATATTTACATATATTCCAATTCCTATAGTCTTTACACCCTCAATAGGCAACGTATAAACTCTTATACCATTATCTAAGGTTTCAACCTTCATTGGAGTGAGTTATTTAAAAATAATTATAAAATTTCATAGAACCTATATTCTTATGCCAGAGATTCAAATAAAGAAGGTAATTGACCTAAAGAAAGGATCATATGTATGGTACAACAACGATGTATATGAGGTATTAGAGATAGAGACCTCTAAGACTGGTAAGCATGGATCCGCAAAGGCAAGGGTAGTAATGAGGTCTTTAACCTCAGATAAGACTGTAGAGATAGTTAAGCCAACCCAGGATCCTATAGAGGTTCCAATAGTTAAAAAGATAAAGGGACAGGTTATATCTAAGATATCTGAAGATTCTTACATGGTTATGGATTTAGAGACCTATGAAACTTTTGAGGCAAAAGTTAAGGATGAGAGTCTTAAGGGTAAAATAGAGGAAGGAAACAGAGTTATGGTATGGGATGTAGGAGAGAAGTTAATAGTCCAGGTTTTTAAAGAGTAACTTTTTTACTTATTTCATCAGCCAGCCTTATCGGTTCTGGATATCTTCCCCTTATCCAGAATTTTTCTGAAAGCTGTTTACTTGTATCTAACGATACCCTATAACCTGGGGATACATAAACTTCTCTTCCAAACTTCCTTATAACGTATCCCAGAATCTCTCCAGTTTTTTCATCCACTATCTTATCATCAACGAGCTTTCCATACAGTAAGGACTTTGTTATTCCTATAGTTGGAATGTTTAGTTTGTATCCCACCCAGGTAGCTAGACCTACTCTTACAGGATGCGCAATTCCAACTCCATTAACGAATAGAACATCGATCTCTTCATCAATCCTATCGAAGGTTTTAATTATAGGTTCACCTTCCCTAAACGCTAGAAAGGATGGAATATAGGGAAAATTTACCTTTTCTATAAATACATATTTTTTCTTTATAGATAGATTCTTATCAAGTACTACATATACAACTTTTGCAGAGTCCTCCTTATAGCCTAAGTCAACACCCCCTATACTTTCTAATTTATCAAAATCATCATATAGAATTAAGTTTTTCGTTACTTCCATCTGAATCCTTCTCAATTTTTCTAGTGGTTTATCCTTTATATTAAAATCTTTAAATAAGTATCTTTCTAATCCAACTATTTCATCTCCCTTTATTTCTATCCCCTCCTCTTTCAAAATCTTCTTTTGTATAGGATCCTTTATTATCCCCCTTTCGCTTACTACCCTCCACCATGGACCTTCTATCTTTCTGTAGTTCTGTAGTACGAACTTTATAGCATATCTACTACCCAAGGCCTCTGCTAATACCTTAAAAGTTGTAACTTTACCTTTAGGGATTGAGCATATTAGTTCTCCTAAAACCCTGTTGATATCAATCATTTTAAAGCTTATTGTATAAAAATTTAAATGAAGGATTGGGTCTTAGAAATTTTAGTAGGTATATTGTTAGCTCTAGCTGGAATAGCTGGTATATGGTATTGGCTGAATGAAGTAGTCATCTTTATAAAGGGAGCCATAGGACCTCTATTAGCAATCGTTGGTGTCCTTCTAATATGGATAGGTTATGAGGATAAGAAATTAGAGAAGGAATTAGCAGAAATAGAGAAGGAATTAGAGAAAGAGGAAAAAACTGAGGAAAAAAAGGAGGAAAAATAGTTAAGAGGCGTTATGGCAAAATCTTTTTATTTTTATATTTCTAGGCTTTGGAAGAAGAAGTGGAAGGATGAAGCTCTATCTAGGTTATGGAAGGAAAGGATTAAGGAGTGGAAGGAACAACCTTCCGTATTTAGAATAGAGAGACCTACGAGGTTGGATAGGGCAAGAAAGTTGGGATGGAAACCTATAAGGGGGATAGTCTTAGTTAGAGTAAGAGTAAAGAAGGGATGGAGGAAGAGAAAAGATTTTCCAAGAAGCAGAAAGACTAAGAACTACAGGTTCTATAGATCTCTGGAAATACCTTTGCAGGTAATAGCAGAACAAAGGGCTCAGAGGAAGTATCCTAATTTGGAAGTATCGAACTCTTATTATGTTGGGGAGGATGGTGTATATGAGTGGTATGAGGTAATAATGATAGATCCAAACGAGCCTTCTATACTTTCTAGAGAAGAATATGCCTGGATATCTACAAAGAAACATAGAAAAAGAGCTCTTAGGGGTTTAACTCCTAGAAATAAGAGAAGATTAGAAGAAGCAAGAAATAATAGATAATTTTTTTATGTTTAAGATAACAAAATTAAATGCTTGGATAGAAGATAAGAGGATTTTGGAGGATATAAATTTGGAAGTAAGGCCAGGTGAAATCGTTTTGATAGCAGGACCAAACGGTTCCGGTAAAACTACACTAGCAAGGGCAATATTAAACGATCCCAAGATAAAGAAGGAGGGGAAGATAATACTAGGGGAGAAGGATATAACGAACCTACCTACACATGAAATATCTAAGTACATATATCTAGCTTTCCAGTATCCTCCAGATATAGAGTTCTTATTAACTAAGGACTTCTTGAAGGAGATGGGTATATCTGATGAAATTTATAGCTTATTTGATTACTTATCTCTACCCAAAGATATTTTAGATAGAGGCCTGCTTACTGGTTTTTCTGGTGGAGAAAGGAAGAAGTTTGAGATCCTTTTATCTTTATTGAAGGATTATAATGTTTATATATTCGATGAACCGGATTCGGGCTTAGATTCAGAGTCAATATCTAAGTTATCTAAGATCTTAGTTGATCTAAAGAATAAAGGAAAATGTATAATTGTTATATCTCATATCTCAAGGTTATTTATAGACATAAAGCCAGACAGAGTTTATATAATTGAGAGGGGTAGAATAAAAAAGGTAGGTGGATATGAACTTCTGAAGGATGTAGAGAAATATGAAGTATGAAAGGGTTTTAAGGGGAGATTTAAACGAAGATTTAATAGGTAAGATACATTCTATATTGGAAGAGCCTGAATGGTTGTTAGAATATAGGTTAAAGGGTTTGGAATACTTTAAAAAATTGAGAAATCCGGATTGGGGGCCTAACTTATCCGAAATAGATTTTAAGAAAATAGCCTATTTTGCTTCACCTTTGATCGTCCCAAGACCTGTTAGATGGGAAGAACTACCAGAGTTCATTAAGGAAGTCTATATCAAACTAGGGTTAACTAAGGAGTATGTAGAAAGATATTTGGGTGGTGCAGTCCTTCAGTTCGATTCTTCACCAGTATTTAAAAAGGTTAGAGAATATTTGGAGAGTTTGGGTGTAATATTCATGCCTTTATCTGAAGCAGTAAAGGATTATTCAGGTTTAATTAAAAAGTACTTTTCAAAAATAGTTTCATATTCAGATAACAAGTATGCTGCTCTAAATACAGCCGTTTGGTCAGGTGGAATCTTCATTTATGTTCCAAAAAACGTTAAAGTAGATATCCCATTACATGCTTATTTTAGGATAAACCTCGAGAACGTTGGACAGTTTGAGAGGACCCTGATAGTTGTTGAGGAAAACAGTGAGGTTACTTATGTTGAAGGATGTTCAGCCCCAATACTATCTGCTTCTCCATTGCATGCAGCAGTTGTAGAAGCATATGTACATAAGAACGCGAAGGTAAACTATATAACCTTACAGAACTGGTCAAAAAACGTCTATAACTTGCCAACGAAGAGAGCTTTCGTTGAAGAAGGAGGAAAGATCAATTGGATATCTGTTGAATTAGGAGGAAAAGTTAGTATGCTCTATCCTTCTGCAATATTGAAAGATAATGCAGTTGCAGAGATATATGGAATTTCTTTTGCAAAGAAAAATCAGATATTTGATACTGGTGGAAAATTATATTTAAATGGTAAAAACGCGAGGGGAATAATAAACTCTATAGGTATTGTAATGGATGAAGGCTCTAAAGTAACTCATAGAATAGATGTTTTTATAAATAAGGGAAGTAAGAACTCAAAGGTATTTAGTAGTTGTAGATCCTTATTAATAAATGGAGAAACTGAAAGTTTCCCAAGGTTTCATGTTGAGGAAGAGGATTCTTACTATAATAATGAAAGTAAAACGGATATATTGGATGAAGAAAGGTTCTTCTATTTAGAAGCTAGAGGTTTTGATAGGAGTAGGGCATTGAGGATGGCTGTGTTAGGGTATTTTGAGGACCTTCTAGATAAGGTACCGGATATATATAAGCTTGAGATAAAAAGGGTTGTTGAAGTTGATATAGAGAAATATGGATCAGTTGGTTGAGTTCTTTAGGAATTATTTTCCTAAGTCCTTTGATGGTTATCCAATAAAAAGGATCGATCTATCAGTAGTAGATAATAAAGTGAATTTAGATGTTAGTAGTAATTCAATTAATATCTTCAATATCAAGCTCTCTGGAAGATCAAATATTATAATGAGCTTAAATGACCTTAAAAAATCCTTAATTTATTTGGATTTAGAGGTTATCGAAGGATCGGAAGCCTCATTTATTGTATATGGGAAGGTTTCATCCGATATATACCTTGGGATAAGCTCTAGTTTAAGCAAGGAATCTAAATTAAGTATAGAGGAGAAGCTCTATATAGAAGGAAAGATGGTAAACATAGCTAAAATAATAATACCAAAAGGTTCGGTTGGGTCTTATGCGGTTCTAGATCAAAAGATAGTTAGCTATGGGGAAAGTTTATTTATAAATTTACCTATTTTAATTATAAAAGAACCAAAATGCAAAGCTGAACATTTATCTAAGAAGATAAGGTTAGATGAAGACCAGTTGTTCTATTTAAAATCCAAAGGGATGTCCGATGACGGCATTAAAAAAGTTTTAGAGAGGTATTTTACAACATTATAGTAAAATTTTATAACGTTCTATTACAGATTAAAGATATGTCTAACGAGAAGGTTCCTACCAACTTGGAGGATTTACCAGGTGTTGGTCCAAAGACGGCTAAGAAGTTGAGAGAAGTTGGTATATATTCTATTCAGGATTTGGCAATGTCTTCCGTTCATGAACTAGTTGAAAAGGTAGGGTTAGGTGAAGAAACTGCAAAGAAATTGATAGAAATGGCTGAAGAGATGATTGGAAAGGGCCTTTCTACAGCATACGATTTCTATCAGGCCAGAAAGAATGTTGAAAAGATCACTACAGGTTCTCATGCTTTAGATGATCTATTAGGTGGAGGTATAGAAACACAAGCATTAATCGAATGTTTTGGTGAATTCGGAAGTGGAAAGACTCAGTTAGGACATCAGCTAGCCGTTAACGTTCAATTACCTAAAGAAATGGGAGGATTAGCAACTCCCGATAGCCCCGTAAAGGCTGTTTATATTGATACGGAAGGTACTTTTAGACCGGAGAGGATAGAACAGATGGCTAAGGCTCTAAACTTGAATCCCGAAGAGACACTGAAAAACATATTTTATATTAAAGTATTTAATACTGATTATCAAGTTAGGGTTGTTAGGAAGATCCCGCATTTGATTCATGAGGGACATAACATAAGGCTAATCGTTATAGATTCTATCACGGCTCATTTTAGAGCAGAATATGTTGGAAGAGGGGTTTTAGCTGAAAGACAGCAGAAGTTAAACCAACACTTAAGGGATCTATTGAAGATAGCTAGTATATATAATGTTGCGGTTTATGTAACCAATCAAGTAATGGCAAAACCTGAAGGATTCTTTGGTTTAGACTTAGTTCAGGCAGTTGGAGGACATGTACTGGCACACGCGATAACTTATAGGATATTCCTTAGGAAAGGTAAGGAGAAGACTAGGATTGCTAGGTTAATAGATGCGCCTCATTTACCGGAGAGGGAAGCAATATTTAGGATAAGTGATGAAGGAATAAGAGACGTATAATTTTTATAAGTCAAAGCTCAATATAAAGGAATGGAGAGGGTAGAGGCATCATCTCTATATGAAAGACCAGTGGTTACTGATAAAGGAAGAAGGCTAGGATTGATCGCAGATTTCTTGTTTGACGAAAGGACGGGAGAGATAGTGCATATCATATTAAAGAATCCTACAGAAAATGCTGTAAAGTTAGGTTTAGAGAAGACTAAGGATGGATATTTAGTTCCGTTTTCCTCTGTAAAGGCTATTGGGGATTTTGTAGTTGTATCAGAGGAGGATTTGGTCTAGTTTATTTTTTAGTAATAATTTTTATTATATCGTTATGATTTAATACATCATCTTTCTTTAATGTCCTTCCAGATCTTATTTCTTTTGCTAAAACGAACTTTTCGTAGAGTTCCGTATGCAATTTGATGGCCAGATCTTTAACTTTTGAACCCTTTGGCATTAAGATAACATCTGGTAGGACCCTACCCTTTGTATCGGTTAGATTATCGTTGGCAACAGGCCAGACGGCAATATAATTTAAGACGTTGAATATTGCAACGTTTAATATATCCTGGACACCTGTGCTCCTAAATTCTTTTAGAACGGTTTCTCTTACATAATCTACGAATACTTCAACTTGTGGATCATTTACTTTAACTTCTATCTCATCTTCACCAGGGATATAATCTATTTTTCCTTCTAGATCTAATATCCTCAATCCAACTTCTGCAAAAGCAGAGGTAGGTACAATTATTTTATCTTTATACTCTTTTATAGCTTTCCTATAGAATACCTTTCCATAGTATAAATCTATTTTATTAGCAGCATAAACTATCGGTTTTCCCAGTCTTCTTATCTCCCTCGAGAACTTGAACAATAGATCTTCATCCTTTATTATTCCTATTATATCATTGTTGAACTTGTTTAGAACGTATAATATTATGTTTTTCTGTATTTTAAAAGAGGATAACAGCCTTATTAAATTTTCAGAGATCTTTTTATCATCTTCTTTATATTTCTCGTATATTCTATAGAGGTTCTGTTTTATCTTATAATATATCCACGTATCTATTTCGTTTTCTGTCCATATGAAATCCTCCAATGGATCATAACTACCTTCCGGTACAGGATTTCCATCTTTGTCTGTGGTTCCAGCTATGTCTATTATGTCTATTAATACATCTGCGTTTTTTGTTACATCTAAGAACTTGTTTCCTAGACCCTTTCCCTTATGAGCCTCCTCAACTAATCCTGGTATGTCTATTATCTCGATCGGAATGAACCTCTTTCCCCTCCTACATGTACCAACCCTAGGATTACACTTTACACCAAACTGTTTCTCTATGCATTCTATAACTAGATAACCAGTTCCTATATAGGGTTGAACGGTTGTGAAGGGATAGTTAGAAATCTTTACAGGTAAAAGAGTAACAGATTTAAAAAAAGTAGATTTCCCAACATTAGGCTTTCCAACTATCCCTATAACTACCACTATTCAACTGGCTTTACGCATGATACGTTATCACCCCTCAGAAATATCCAAGGATATTTCGTATTAGTTTCTATCTCCGTAACTTCTTCCAGCACTATGTTTGGGTGGGCATCCCATGCAAGTAGTTTTCCCTTATAAGACCTGCCGTTTTTCATTTCTACTATCACTAACTTTCCCTTAGATTGGTTTATTATATCTAAAGGTCTTGCGATTTCCATAGTTACATAGAGAGGAAGAAAACTTTAAATTTTTATTTATCCTCTCTTTTTAAAAGTATGGCATTTATAATTCCATCCTGTCCAGGTCTTGAAGTAACTATTGCTACTCCTAACTCCGTTTTTATTTTAGTATTCTTCGTTATTATTTTCATTCTATTAAGTTTTCTATCAGAGGGATTCTCTAAAACTTCCAATATCTTAACCTTTTTAACTTCATTACTTTCTGGATCGAGTACGTTTGCAAATAAAACTTCTTTTACCTTTATCTTAAAATTCCCTCCTTTTGTTTTTACGGCATACCTTACTTCCTCCTTAGAAGCTAACCTCGTTAATATTGGATATCTTCCATATTCATATTTTCTTTTCTTTCTATAAGGTTTCAACTTTCTTCCCGTTTTTTTCCTATAATCCCTTCCCTGATATACCGATAATCCCGCTTTTTTATAGATTATGACCATTAATAGAATAAAAAATAAGCGTTTTAAAAGCTTTCAATTTTTAATTTTTAAATTCCTTAAGATTTAGATATATATTGCGGGGGTGCCCGAGAGGTCAAAGGGGTCGGGCTTAAGACCGTATAGTAAGAGACCCGATGGGTTTAGGCCCGTCCGGGGTTCAAATCCCCGCCCCCGCATACTCTTATAAAAATTTTTAAAGAATATACTTAATGAGGCCAAGATTGTTACTTATCTTTCTTTTTGTATTTGGATTTTTAGGAATTTCAGTAAGAGCGGATACTGTCATAGCAACTACTAATATAACTTTCGCAGATACTATTTTAGCAAAGGTCGTTTCAGAAATATATGATATACCGCAAGTAATTGTTGGAAGAAATGCTATCTCTAATGATACATTGAATTTATTAAGAGAACTGAATGCAACGGATATAATAATAATAGGGGGACCTGCAGTAGTATCTTATAACGTTGAAGATGAATTAAAGAGCTTAGGTTATAGAGTTACTAGGATATGGGGTGTAACGAGGTTTGAGACATCAGCGTTAGTAGCAAAGTTCTTCTGGAGCAATTCCTCAGAAGCAGTTATATTAACTGGTGAGCTAACTAATGAGGGAAATAACTTTAGAAAAATTACTTTAGTAAGACAAGCGGAAGATCTAGCCATCGAGAAAGGTATTCCAATATTGATAGTACCTCCTGGAGAAGGAATAGAAGGTTTAGAACATAAAGACGTTCTAGATGCCTTATTAGCTTTAGGAGTCAAAAAAGTATATATATTTTCTACCATAGGAAATCTAAGTAAACTTACTAGTGCATTAGATTCCTTAAATATATCTTATGAAGTAGTTAGGTATTATCAACCAAGGAATTGTACACCAATAAGGATAGCAGTTCCAGCAGATGCTTTATGGAACGAAACTCCAGAAGTATTTATCTATAAAAGATGTGTAGAGTTAGTTCCAGTAGAACCTAACGTTACATTGGAAGATCTTAGGAATATGAATATTTCAATAGTTTTACTAAACCTTACAGATTTGGTTAACTTTAGAAAAGCTGTAAAAGAGGAAATGAAAGAAAAGGTAAGAAAAGAAGAGAGAAAAATGATTAGTTTAATTGCAAATAATATACTTAATGCATTAGAAGATATAGCAGAAATAGCAGAAAACGCTTCTGTCCAGTATAGGCAATGTTACAATGAAACAATTGAGCTATTGAAGGATAACAAGACTGAGGAAGCATTTATAAAATTTATAGAGTGTTTAAGGATGAGAAACGAATATAGGTGGAGGAACGGTTTATATATAAAGGATTCTGTTATAAAAGATATTAGAGAAATGGTAAAAGAAATGTTTAATAGACGTATAAGAGTATTAAAGAATTTGACAAATCTTACTGAAGATATAGAAATAAGAGATGAAATGCCAGATCCAATGGAAGTAAGAAACCGCATAATGTTAATTAAGGGTATCTTTTGGAGGTTAAGGAATACTACAAGAAATAATACAGTTTGTATTCAAGTAATCACCTGTGCTACAGATCCTTTGACCGGTAAAGCAGGGATATTCCCAACACCATGCGATGTACCTCAGTGGTGGGAGATAGTTCCATGTGAGAGAATTATAGATGGAAAAGGCAGAGTGGAAGTTAAGTAATTTTTTATGATTTTAATTACTCATTGGGATATAGATGGCATATTTTGCCTATACCTGTTCTATAAGAGATTTGGGGATAGGTTTAAGGTTTATTTTTCCGGACCAAGGTCAATAAACAGGGTCCTATCGAAGTTAATATATGAGGGAAAGAACAATGAAGAACTCTTTATAACAGATATAGCAACTAATCAGGTTTCTTTATATTTATCAGCCTGTTTTAATGGGGCACATTGGATAGACCATCATGAAATAGATAGCTTCGATGTTCCGAAGGGAGTTGAGATATTTATTAAGAGGTATAAATCTGCTGCAAGATGTGTAGCAGATTACTTTAATTTAGAGGATAATTATTTGGATATTGTAGACGATATAGACTCAAACAATATAAGATCCGATCTAGAGAGGGATTTAAGAGACTTAGTAACTGCAATCAGATATTTTAATCCGAAAACATATCCAATATACTTTGAAAACATTGCAAAGGAGTTGAATAGTGGTATCCCTATAGAGAATATAATAGAAAAGAGGAAGAAGATATTGAAGGATTATAGGGAATATCTGAAGAAAAAGGAGGATTATATAATATTATCTACGAAGATCTTCAACCTTTCTGGAAGGAAGGTCTTTATAGTAGAAATGGAATATGATATACCATCCTATAACATAATTGAGATCCTCCAGAAGAGACTTGGGGGGAATATAGATTATATAGTTATACTCTATGGTAATAGGGGAGAAATAAGGACTACAACTGAGAAGAACGTTTTGGAAATAGCTAAATGTCTCGGTGGTGGTGGGCATAGGTATGCTGCAGGTTTCCAATACGATAATAAGGATCTTATAGTAGAGAAGATTAAAGAATGTATAGAAAAAGTAATTAAGAATGAAGAGAAACTCATCGGCTGATTTATGATGAAGGTCTTGAGCACAGATTTTTAAAATTTTTTCAGAAAGATACTGAATGGAAGAAAAGAGAGTTTATCTTCCTAGATATTATTTCATCATGATATTAATAATTACTGTTATCGTTATGGCTTTTGTATCCTATTTTACTATATTAGAAAGGAGTATTATAGGTATAATAACTCTATTTTATGTTTTTGCAATCCTACTTGTAACTATAATCTTCTCGTATCTCTCCTATAAAGGGAAAGTTCCCTATATGGTTATGTCTGAAAATAAAGCTTATGCATCTGTCTATCAATTATATTTAATCTTAATTATTCTGTTATTCTCAGCAGGATACCTCCTTACACTTTCTTATTTTGAAGGAGAAGAGGTATACCCTTCTATATTGTTCGTTATTGCGATCTTCATCCTTTCAGCCCTCTTTGTATACCTCTCCTTTAAGAGGAAGATACCACTTTTAAAGATAGAGTAGAAATAACTACCATGGATGTATTCAAGTTATACGATATAAGGGGTAAATGGGGAGATGAGCTAACGGAGGATAAGGTTTTTAAGATAGGTTTAGCTTTTGGGGAATTTTTTAAGGATACAGACTATATCGGGGTAGTTAGAGATGTAAGGATTCATTCTAAAAGGATTAGAGATATCTTAATAGACGCTATAACTAGAACGCATAACGTAATAGACTTTGGAATAGGCAGCACACCCGAGGCAGCTTATCTAGCTAGAGTATACACAATACCCGTGCTCATGATTACAGCTTCCCATAACCCGAAGGAATATAATGGTATAAAAGTAATAGACGATAAGGGATATGAACTTCCTCCGGAAGATCTAAAGGCTATAGAGAATATATATAAGAACGTAAGGAACTTTGAAGGAAGGGAAGGTATAGTTGAGGAAGATACATATGCAGTGGAGATATACAAGTGGTATTTGAGGAAGAAGTTTAGGAATATAAGGGGCTATAAGATAGGATATGATCCTTCTAATTCCGTAATGTCTATATTTATCGATGTTTTCCAAGATTTAGGCAATGAGGTTTTTTCTATAAACAGTGAACTAGACGGTAATTTCCCCTCTCATTTACCAGATCCAGCTAAGGATGAAAACATGCAGCAGATGGTAGACCTTGTAAAGGTCAAGGGTTTGGACTTTGGTGTAGTATTCGATGGAGATGGGGATAGGTTGGGAGTTGTTGATAACAATGGAAGGATTATAAGACCTTATGAATATTTAATGGCCTTTTTAGGAAGAGGTAGGAAGTTCCTGTTGGAGGTCTCTTTACCCTATATACTTAGAGAAATCCTAAAAAGAGATGGATACGAATACGTTATTTCTAGGACAGGCAGACCGTTTATAGTTGAAAAGAGTATAAAGAATAAGGTATTCTTAGCAGTAGAATCTTCAGGCCACTATTATTTCTCGAATAATTTCTATTCGAGTGATTCCCTTTATGCTATTCTGATGCTGATAAAGGAGTTAAGGGATAAGGGTATATGGTTTGATTCTCTGAAGTTGGAAGAATTCAATAGGAAAGAGATTGTTATAAAGAAAGAGAAGGGTAACTTGATAGAAAAGATTAAAGATTATTTTGAGAATAGAGATGTTAGTATAGATAACTTAAATGGCGAATTAGATGGAATAGATATATTAGGTAAAGGTTTTAGGATTTTGGTTAGAGAATCACAAACGGAACCTATATATAGATTGATAGTTGAAGATTACGGTAGTAATATATCTGAGGAGATAGAAAAAATATTATCTCAACTCTGATCTTGCAATATCTAAGGCTCTTATTTTTACTAAGCTTTCTATTCTCTCTATTATTTTGTTTTCAAATGAATTATATAGCTTTTCTATTTCCTTAAATATTCTATAAGCTTCATTTAAATTACCATCCTTTATATTGTTTGTAAACTCTATTCTATACTTGCTTATCTCTTCTATCAATTTCCTTAAATCATCGTCCCTGTATGATATTTTAAATAGGAGTTTTAAATCGGGGTTAGATATCCTATTATAAACTTTGTTTGCATATCTATTATAGAGCTTAAGTAGGAAGTATGATGTCTCTACCATCTCGTGAATTCTCATAGATAAACATTGTTAGAAAAGTTTATAAATGATATCACCTATATGAGATAAAATTATATAGAGAACGGGAGACCCCTAATCCCTTCTTGATAGTATTTCTTTATTACCTCCCAAACTTCAAAGAAATCGAATATTTCCTCTTCTACCATCCTTTTAAGTACTCTTGATCTTTCCTCTATTATATCGTATATTTTCCTCCTATCTGCTAACTTAAGCAATGGAGCAATTTTATATTCTAATATATAGCTGTTATATTTTCCTCTGAAGGAATGCTTGTCGTTTATCCTATCCCATACAAAAACCTCTCTCGCAGCGATCCTCTTTAACTGATGTATGAACCTCTCAATTTCGTATATCCTTAATACCCTTCTTTCCATCTTTCCTTTAATATATACCGTTCCCTGTAAGACAACTATATTCAAGTTATCTAGGAAAGTTATCGGTATGTTTATAGGTTCTCCAGTCAACCTCTCAACTAACTGTGTTAATGAACCTGCGTGGAAGGTTGACATTACAGGATGTCCTGTCTGCATTGCCTGAAATGCTACGAAACCTTCCTTACCTCTTATCTCCCCAACTAGTATATAGTTGGGTCTGGATCTTAATGCTGCCCTTAAAAGATCGTACATCTCTATATCGGTCTGTTTTCCGTGTTGTCTTGTAACTAACCTCTGCCAGATTTCATGTGGTATATTAAGTTCTGGAGTATCTTCTACTGAATAAACCTTCCAATCTGGTCTAATAAAGGTTGTTAGAGCGTTTAATGTAGTCGTTTTACCGGATGCAGTTTCTCCTATTACGAATATGTTCATTCCATGCTCTATTGCTACCCATAAATATGCAGCCTCTTCCGGAGAAATAGTTCCGAAAGATATTAGTTGTGTTATACTCAGTGGCTTTGCGGAGAACTTTCTTATTGTAAAGGAAGAGCCGTGTAAAGATATGTCTTTGCCAAATATGAAGTTTACTCTTGAACCATCTGGTAGTATAGCATCGGATATTGGTCTTGCTTCAGATACAGGCCTTTCTACTATCTCCGAATACTTTATTACATACTTATTTAGTTCTTCCTCAGATATAAATTCTAAATTAGTTTTTAGAGTTCCGAATATCTTATGTACGATCCATATAGGCCCTACACCTAAGGTATGTATATCTTCTATATAGGGATCCCTCACCAATGGTTCTAACTTTCCGAAGCCAAGCCTTTCCCTGAGTAAGAAGTATTTCAACTTTTCATATTCTTTCCTATCTTTTAGAACTATTTTTGTTGCTCCAAAGGAAAAACCAGTCCTTCCAATAGTAACTACTTTATCATAAAGTTCTTCTAAAGTTTCTTTTAGTTCTTCTACATCTTCTGTATGTAAGGTTTCTGTAGCAAATTTTACTATAGTCTTTTGAATTTTTTCTAATGTCTCCTTTTCTTTATCACTCAGCTTAGGTTCTATTGCAACGTAAGTAGGTTCTAAACCCGGAAACTTGTAGATGTTTATGAATATGGGATCACCTACGGGATAGATTATGTTGAATACTTCCCTATCCCTTAGACTTCTATCAAGATCAGTTAACCACTCTGGCATACCCATCTTTACGGAAGTAGTGTTTACGTATTCCCTTAAATGTGGGAACTTCTCTAATGCTTCATTAAAATCTAAAGTTCTAGGATATTCGAGTATCCTTTTTATACGTTTCTTGCTTATTACGAATTCCTGTTGTAGATCCTGAGGGTTCATACTATAGTAACTATTTCAACTATTAGTCCTAGTCCAGGTTCTACTCTAAATGGTATTATCAGCTCATACTGTTGCTTTGCATTTCTAAACCTCTTTATCTCAATGTATCTAGTTAATTGTCCTGTAGAAGAAGATATATCGGCCTTAAAGTATATATCGGCGATGTTTCTGAGATCTTCTACTATATGCTTACTTAAGGTGAATGGATTATAGGTTAAAATTATTATTTTATCCTTACTCTTTATCTTTTGCAAGAAATCTAAGAATTTTATAAAGGACATCCTTGGTATGCTGTTTACTAGTGGATATGAGAGAGAATCTATTATAATTATATCCTTCTCAAATAATTTTTTGGATTTGCTCTTCATCAATTCTAGTATAAGGTTTTCTTCAAACTTTGTTCTTCCAAACAGGCTTGTCAATGAGATGAACATGAGTTTATCCGTTAGCAGGAAGTCTCTAATGGGATAATTTAGAGAGTCCATTTGTCTAATGAAGTCCAGGATTGACATTTCTGTAGATATATAGGTAACGGTGTAGTTGTTCATTAATGCACCATAGGTTATCCTCTGTGATATTATACTCTTTCCGCATCCATCTTTCCCCTCAATTATCATTATAGAACTTTTTGGGATTCCCCCACCTATCCTTTGTTCAAAATCGTCCCTATCGAGGAATATGGTTATATGCTCTGTCATGTTTCGGTTTCGTTTATTATTTTTTCATTACATAGCCTTATGTATAGGTTATTATACTGGCTAGAATTTTTAATTGTTATTTCGTAAACATCTTTTGATATTTCTTTATATTCAAACTCCTTGGATACGTTATTTATCTTTATTTCATTTATGCAGAAGTTAGATAAATTAGAATATATCCTGATTACTAGGATTAAGTTGTTATCCCTCCTTATGGTATTTACGATATCGTAATCAAGGCTCTTCAGTAGTTTCTGGGGTTGAGATACAGAAGAAATTGCGAATCCAGTTGCCCTAAATATATCGAAGAATAGAGAAATAAAGGATATTACTAGGAGTATTATTGAAATAATTATCAAAAAAAGGTGATACCTCATACTTCGTTTGGTTTCAATATTCCCCTTTGTACTAGCTCATTGTAAAGGTCTTTTATTCTATATAAGTTCTTATATTCACCACCCTTTATTTTCGATATTATATATAGGGTTAAAACATGATCCTCTGGTCCAATCTTTTCATTCTTACTTTCAACATTTTCAAGACCCTTCAAGTATTCCATAAGTTTGATCTTTACTTCTTCAGTTATCCATCTTACCCTTTCATAGAACTCTAAAGTTTTTTCAGTTTCCCTAATTCCTGCCTTTCTTACAAGGTAACTCAACCATCCAATTATTATTGCAATTACTGCAGGATCATTATCAATTCTATCTAATGGTAATACCCCAGTTGTAGTCATTTCATTTGCAGTTTCCTGGATTTCTGGCGATAGATTCCCCTTTTCCTCTTCTAAGAATGGGTTATATTGTTTATAGAGTAAATCATAAATACCTATCATCTTTTCTATATTATTTTTCAGGTTCAATATTTCATTTTCATAGACTTTTGTCTTTTCTTCTACTCCAACTATCTTTTCCGAAAATTCATATATCTTTCCTTCAATATTTTTTATAGATTTTGATAGGTTAGATACAGTATCAACTAAGGTTCTTATCTGTTCTTGATATATATTAGGTTGATTTTGAATAGGGGCTTGTGATAATTCATCATCTTTAGTCTTTTCTTTTTTTCTGAACAAATCGAGTTTCATAAGATAATTTTAGATATCTTTTTAATTAATAGTTTTTGTTTATCCTTATTGTTAAATACATATGATTTATTTTAAAACTTTTTCGATAAGGAAGAAGAATGAGGGTATTGAAGCTAAACGTTATGGGATCACCCTTCATAGGGTTGTTTTTCCATTTATTTGAGGACTTTGGAATATTCTCTCAAAGAGCAAGAGATTTAGATATAGATATAAAGAAAGAATACGTGAGTTATCCTATAGTAACCCCCTTCTTTATAGAATATGGAGATAGAATAATAATAAGCAAAAACGCTCCTAGGGAAATAATAGAGACTCTAGGAAAATACTTCGATTTAATATTGGTAGATACTAGAGAAAACTTGATAGGTAACTTGTTTTTTATAGGAAAGGATGTAATATTGTATTCTAGTGCGATCAAGAAAGACGTTGAAGAAATTGAGAGGGTTTTAGGTATGAGTTCTTATAGGATCAAGGTAGATTACTATTTTGGGAGTATTATAAAGTCTTATAGAGATAGGATATTGGTTGCACAGAACTTATCTGATGAGACTATCGATAGGATCAGGGAAAGAGTGGTTTCGAGGAAGTTCGATGTTTCTACTGTTAATTTTGGTAGTCCCTTTTTGAGATATGGAATAGAGATAAATAAGGATTATTTAATAGTTGGAGATAGGAGTACTGGACACGAAATAGTAAAAATAGAAGATTTCTTTACTGATTAGGTCTTAAAAGATTTTCTAATTCCTCTCTTTTCTTTTCTAATTGTTCTATGTTCTTATCAATTGTTTTTATTATCTCTTCCTTGTTTTTTTCTATGAATACCCTATTTCCCACATTGACCAAAAACTTTTTATCATCCAAGATCTTTACCTTTGCTAGTATCATACCTCCTATGTTTACAAAGTTTTCTTCTTGGGAAACAAACTCGTTCAGGATCTTCTTTATTAATTTTAATTCTGAAATCTTATTTACTATAGCATTATATTCTTCTAATAAACTGTTATAATCTATTTCCATATTTTTAAGAACTTCTTAAGTATCTTATCCTTTAACTCTTCCTCATTAATTTCTTCTACTTTCATTATTTCAATATTCTTCCTTTTAACCTTATATATGCTTCCAAAGAAGGAGTATATGCTTTCTAATACCTCTTCCTTTGATGTTCCTAAAATTTCCTTGCTGAATTTGTATATAACTTTTGATTTTGTATCCACTCCCTCCTTTCCTGCCTTATTAAGTATAACCGTCTTTTTTATTATTCCTTCTACACGGAATATCTTTTTATTTACCATTAAGAAATATTCCGAGATAGGTTATATAAATATTTTGGTAATTAATACTTTACTTGCGATTTCTTCTATGAAACCTCTGAAGTTGAAGATATTTGAATACCAAGGTTTTTTATATTTATATTCTTTATTTATGAATACTATATTCTCTTTTGAAGTATTGTAGAACTTAGAAATGTAATCTAACATCTTTTCGTACTCTCCTATATCGTCTATTAAGTTCATATCCTTTGCATCTTTTGCTAAAAACCATAATCCAGATAGGCTTATATTATTTGAAATGTTCCTCCTTGAAGCTATATCCCTAACGAAATCATCAGTTACTCTCTCTACAACCCTTTTAAGGTATTCTAACTCGAATTCTGTTAGGGGTCTATAGCCACTACCTATATCCTTATATGGTGTACTCTTTATTATTGAAACATTTATTCCGATCTTATCCAAGAGTTTGGATATATCTATAACCTCTATATAAGCTCCTATGCTCCCTACAATTGAATCTGGTCTGGCGATTATGTAATCGGAATGTACACATAGCCAATAGGCTGCAGAAGTAGCCTCTCCGTTTATATAACAGAACTTTGGAGTATCTATACTTTCCAACGTATTCACTATCCTCAAGATATCTAGGTTACCGCCGGGGGAGTTCAGGACAAACAAGATACCATCGTAATTCTTCCCCTCTAAATCATCTATTAACCTATCTATATTCAAGTTATCGGATGTTATTAGAGAATCTATGTTTATTTTTAATATTCTAACCCTCTTTTCAGGTAATATATGTGGTTTTAGGAGAAAAACGGATAATAAAATTATTAAAATAAAAAGAGGTATTAGTAAAAATACCTTTTTTCTAATTATCTGGCGAATTCGATATATATAGAACC
>MWMI01000009.1 GCA_003568775.1 Candidatus Nanoclepta minutus
GTCATATACATAGGGAGAGGGAGAGGTTTACATTAGACGAAAAACGTTTTGGGTATCCAGAGAAGGTGAAATTATTGATGAGAAATCAAATATGCTAATTTGAAGGCAATATAATGCTCTATTACGTTAGGGGAAGATTCTTAACTTAAGGAAGGAATATCTCTATATGGCCCCCGTAGTGTAGCTTGGACAACATTCCGGGCCTCGGTCCCGGAGATCCGGGGTTCGAATCCCCGCGGGGGCGATTTTTAAGGATTCCTTTTTATTAATTTAGATGGCTTTAGATAGTGAATATATTGAAAAGTTGAAGAAAAGGTTTGGAGAACTAGATGAAGTAAAAAATGAGGTAATAAATAAGAGTATAAAGATTACTAGGTTATCAAAATCCATTATTTATTCATTAATAAGGGATAACAAGGAAGATGCGGAAAAATACATAAAAGAAATAGACAAAGAAGTTAACGAAATAAAGGAATATTTATCGGAATATCCCTTCTTATATCCAAATATCTCAGTTGCTTTACAGGAATATGCAGAGGCTTTAATATTTTATTATTATCTAACAAAAGAGATATTACCAACTCATGAGGAATTGGGGATTGATGAGTTTTCATATATAAACGGTTTGATGGAGTTTACGGGAGAGTTATCTAGAAAGGCTACAGAAGAAATGATAAAGAATAACTTGGATTTTGCAATAAAGGTAAGGAAATTAATAGAGGATATTTATTTAAAAATGCTTTATATAGAATTCAAGAACTTTGATTTAAGAAAGAAAGTTGATTATGTTGCTAATAACTTAAACTGGTTGAACGAGAAGATATTCTATAAAACTCTATTCAGAAGATAATCTAAAGTATTGAAGAAAATTAATATAGATTATTTTTAGGTTAAGATAAACCTTCTTAAAATACTTACTGGGCCCGCCGGGATTCGAACCCGGGACCTCCGCCTAGTGAGGGCGGAATCATACCACTAGACTACGGGCCCATATTAATAAAGTTTTAGAAGTAAATAAAAATGATGATAAAGAAAGACATAATATTTTTATGTATTTCAATGCTTTTTCTGGTTATATTCAATCTATTATTTATAAGCATGAAGATAGATTTTGAATACTTAAAAATAACTGTTATTACTCTAATCTTAACAATGATCTTGTTCTCTCTATCTATTTATTTATCTGAAAAGATTAAGAACAAATTGCTCTTAATACTAAACATATTAATTCAGATACTGTTTTCGATTAGATATTATTATCTATCTATCTTTTTGATACCACTTATTCTCTTGATATTCAGAGATGGAAGTAGATCTATAGACTTATCCAAAAATATCTTATTTTTAATCTTTTTCTTCTTACCAGCAATACATCCGGAATTTTCTAGTCTTTTAATAGATAAATCCTTCTCTCTCTTTAATTTATCGGTAGATAAAATAGCTGAGGGAATTATCAAAGAACAGGTTTCGGTAGAAGTTAGGTATGCGAAGAACCTAATCCTTCAAGGATACGATTTTGCAGTCCAGAATCTACCTATAAGCAATTATAGTATGGCGATCGAACTAAGGGGAAGGTTGTCGGATTATATAGACAACATGAAGGAAAACCTTTCAGAAATCTATATGGAAAATTATAAAGAGGTAATAAAAAATGAGATAACAGAATCTATAAATAGGTATAAGATCTTTATCTCGATGGCAATTTCTCTGGCCATATTTACAACGGTATATCTATACCTTTTGTTCATAAAAGCATATTATCTTGCTTTTAAAAACCTTCTGGATAAATATTTATAAACTTTTTTTGAATATATAATATTCCCTATGAAGTTCTGTCCGAAGTGTGGTAGGATCATGATAATAAGGGATGATAAATATGTATGTAGCTTTTGTGGGTATGAAGAAAAAATAAAGAAGGAGAGGACGGTTGTCTTTTCCGAAGATAAAAATAACACGGAGAGAATGGTTGTATTAGAAGGAGGTTCTGAAGGGAACTTACCAATAGAGGAGGATATAGAGTGTCCTAAATGTGGAAATAAAGGTGCTTATTTTTGGACAATGCAAACTAGAGCATCTGATGAAGCAGAAACGAAGTTTTATAAATGTGTAAAATGTGGATATGTCTGGAGGGTCTACGATTAAGGATATAATAAATAAGTTAATATCCTTACTAAAGTTCGTATTTTTTGGAAAAGGTTGGAAGAGCGATCTGGCCTTTGCAGTATTTATAATCCTGATATTATCAATAATTCAGATTTCTTATCCGTATCTATTATCCGTTGTATATACTAATAGTATGGAACATAGGGATTTTGATTGTAACCGTTACTTAGACTTTAATATAACCTGTGATATGTTCAATAGTTTTCCCTTTAAGAATGGAATAAACGTAGGGGATATAGTCATAGTAATACCCTCCGATTATAGGAACGTAAAGGTTGGTGATGTAGTTGTATACATTACCCCCTTGAGGTATCCCGTCCTACATAGGGTAATATATAAAAACGAGTCTTACGTTTGTATAAGAGGTGACAATAATGCGGGCTTTCTACCGTGGGAATGTCCCCTATACAACCAGAAGGCTATCGTTGGGAAGGCTGTATTTAGGATACCTTATCTAGGATATATAAGGATATTTATCTCAAGAATCCTTAAGATTTAGCCTCGATAGCATTTCCTTTATTTCATAGTAGGAATCTTTAGGATTTAGATCCCTAGTGAGTATTCCAAACTTTGCCCTATACCCAATCTCCCATTCGTAATTGTCCATAAGGCTCCATATGAAATATCCATATATTTTATATTTTCTTCTATTCCTTATAACAAAGCTAAGATGCTTTTTAATATATCTAACTCTTTCAAATTCATCCTGAGTATTCATTCCATTTTCTGTTATATATATTTCTTTAAAATGCTTTGAAGCGATATCTAAGATCCTTCTAAAGTATGATAA
>MWMI01000002.1 GCA_003568775.1 Candidatus Nanoclepta minutus
ATATAATTCATTAGCTTCTATCTCTATTATATATTTTAAATCTAGGTTCTCACAGATTATAATACCCTTATCTTGCTTACAGATCACACTTTTATGTGGATTTTGGGATATTGAGAAAGCTGTTATTAAAGTAAGAATAAACAAAAGTAATATATATAACTTCTTCAAACTTTTTTCATTCATTGAATTTTATTTTTAGCGAACTTTTGTAAATTTTTACGAACAATATTTATTAATATGACAATACTAAGGGAGTTCGAATACGAAGATCATACGGCTGACATAAAGGTTATAGGTCATGGTAATACACCAAAAAGGGCTATAGAGTCTGTTATTTTAGGGATTGCCAACGTTATTTATGATATCGATAAAGTTGAAAAGAAGCAAGAGATAAACATAAACCTTAAAGCAAACGATATTTTAGAGATCTTATATAAATCTGCAAAAAATTTTCTTGACCTTTTTTATACAAAAAAAATTGTAATTAGAGATGTTAGAGTTAAACATTTAAGAAAAATAAAGGTAAGGGAAAAGAAAACATTTTTTTGGGACGTCGATATAACATTTTTTGGAGAAGAATATAATCCGGAAAAACATGGAAGAAAAAAGGAAGTTAAAGCAGTAACATACCATGATTTAAACCTAACAAAAATAACAAAATCCCATTGGATAGGAGAAGTTGTTATTGATGTTTAGAGATCTCCTCAAAATACCTATATAATGGAACGTTGAAGAATAGGTAGGCATAGGAATCTGCTAGTACTATAAACAACCATATTAGTGAGAACTCTTTTATGATTGGCAGGTCTATTAATAGGTATAAGGGAATCACTACCAAAACTACGAATAGCTCCATTAACAATCCTACCTTCAATGACATCTTTATCCTATCATCAAAGCTAAGGTCCTTTTCTTGGTATACGTTCGTAGATAATACGATGTTATTGTCTATTGCAAATCCGAGGATCCCTATCAATGTAACTAAACCGACCGGTCCAACTCTAAGTTTTACAAGGTTTATCAAAGCTAAAGTTATGAACATGTCCCAAAGGATCACCGATATAATACCGATAACCGATCTCCTTTCCCTAAATCTAACCCAAATTAGGAAGCTGATGATCAAAGTACTTATAATCAACAATAGAGAAAGCTGATTAAATATTATACCTCCAACATAACTACTAAACCTCTGTATGGAGATCTCCCTTTCAGATATCCCAATAGCATTTAACTCCTGAATTAACAAATCGCTATTTATATCTCTAGCCTCAATGTAAAAGTTCCCACCAACTTCATATATACTATAATCCGAAACGTTTATCTTGCTTAGTAAAGCATTTAAGTCCTGTAAGCTAGCTTTTGATGGCAAAATTATTAGATAACCACCTGTTATTTCTGTACTAAGCTCAAAGAACTTTCCATTTACAATATAGTTATACATAACACTACCAAAGGCTATAAGGAAGATTACTAAAGATACTATGATCAACTCTTTATATCTAGAATTTATGAGCCTCAAATACCAATCCTGCAAACTCATTTAAGATATCTTCTCGGAAAAGTATTAAAACATTTAACAAAACTTTTTTAAATGAGATCTTTTATATATTTGGTAGAAATCATACTAGTTACAATTCTCCTAATTTCCTATCTTACATACTTAAGTCCAACTTCATCTCCTAGGGAATACGTAGAAAAACTTTCAAGGGAATACGAGATCTCCACACTATGCGCTTCCATTAGTAGGATCCTACAAAATGATTTAGACATATTAGAAGTCGGTATATTAAATTACGTTTCCTTTAGTAGCTTTCTAAAAAGTTTTTCCCAGAGAATAAAAAGATATGAAACATTAAGAGTTAGTTTTGACCCTTCTTATGGATGTATAGCTATATTATACCCGTTTCCTAACATAGAAAGCTACTATTTCTTATCTTCAAACTCTGCATACTTTACTGTTGTAAACTATGAAAACTATCCCTGTTCCTTCAATGCAGATAGAGACTGGAAGTATATAAAGTTGGATAGTATAGGAAACCCCAACATATCTATTTACTTAATTAAGGAGAATTTAACAAACCTCGATATCTATTCTATATTTGTATTCGATTCTTATGGAAATCCAATAGAAATTGAATACGTCTCAAAAGATATGTATTCTATAAATATCTCCTTAGACCCTAACTATCAAACGCAGATAATTAAATTCCCAATTTATATTTTATTTAGAGTAAAGGGACAGAGCTCTTACCCAGATCTAATCTACTTAAAAGGTAGATATACTAATTTAACTTCAATTGTCGGGAATACTATCTATCAAGCAGAACCAGAATATGCAAACTGGCTAACTATCTATATAAACACATCATGTATAAAGAAAGGATACCTTACATTTAAATATAACATCCTTCCCTCAAAAATCCAGACCTTATCCGATATACAAGCAAATAACTGCTATTCGCCAATGAACGTAACATACTTCAAGGGGAAGTTCTTTGAATACTATCCCTTAGATATAGAGAAGCTAATGATAACTGATAGACCAAAAAGTCTGGATTATACTTGTAATATATTAGTTAAAAGTGGCCTAAGCTTATCCGAATTTACAGTATATGGCTCGTAGCCAGTTCTATTTATTGATTATAGGTATCTTAATGGTTTTTCTAATGTACTTTGTTTATCAGATAAACCTAATATCGAGTGAGATGTCCTACTATAAAAGGAACTATGAAACCTTAGCAAGTTTATATGAATTAAAGAGATATCTAGAAGAAATACAAAGAATCTTCTATTTAAAAGATGTGAAATTAATGAGAGTTACTGTATTTTATAACTGTAGCTTTGATAATATATCGATAAAAAATCCTTTTGGATCGGATAAAGTTGCTGTATTCGATAGTAACTTTAACTATCTATTCACTTCATCTTCAGATACACTAATAAACTTTACAGTAAAATCTAAGGATCCCTACGAAAACAACATATGTATATTCGATGGCTATATCGGTTATTCAGAGAACTTTACTATAAACATGAACTTCAGCGGCTATCAACCGATAAAGGCTTACTTCTCATATTTCGAATATAACTTCACGATAGATACCTACCAGCCATTCATACTTCCACTAAAGGATCACGATGCTTCCGTCTATTTCGATGATTCCTGTACAGAAATCGAGTTTAGGGTACCAAAAATACTGATATACCTTCCCTCTTACTCTTTAGATATAGTTAAAATAGAGAAACTGGATGAGGGAAATAACAGAATAAATGTAAGTATTACCAATACTGGTAGATGTCCAATAGATCTAACGAACTTCATGTACTTTACTAACAACAATCTATTTACAATCCAACCAAACAAAACTGTATATGGACCATCTTTTATAATAAATCCATACGAGACGAAGAACTTTACCTTTTTAAATTACAGTAATACCTTCTGTCTTGTTTCCTTAGGATTCAAGAAATGTATTTAATATTCTGAGCAATCCTCATAAGGCATCTTTACTATGTAATAACCATCGGTAAGATAGAACTTATTTTTGGCTAACCTAGTTCTATTTATTTGATAAAACAAAAATTCTTCCATCAATTTCAAACTATAATCTATCCCAAAGACTTTATAGAAAGATTTTATGGCATATTTATTAGGAACTTCCGACTTATCCGATGCAAAAGATCCGAAGATTATCATAACGTCTTTTTTACTAAGAACCTTAATTAAATACTTAAAGGGATAAGGGTTATCTAAGGCATCTTTTAGGGATAACAATACGGATTGTCTGTTTTTCTTTATCTTATATATAGAGGAAAGATCGATGTTCCTAAAATAGAACTTCTCGTTTCCTACTATTTTATCTATATATACCCCATTATAGAAATACTTCCCAAATATCCTATAGCTGGAAAGCGAGTTATCAAATTTTATAAACACTAGATCATTGTAGTATTTTTCCAAATAAAATAGATCTAAAGCAATTTTCATAGTTTCACTAGTCTTTTTACTATTAACGATTGCTAGATAGAATAAATTAAGATTCTTATATTTAAGTAACCTATTTAATAGAAAAGTTTCAATATCTCTTCTATTTTCTATAAAATATGCAAATACAACGTTTTTTATTCCGTTCTCAATATATTTCCTAACTAAATCTTCTTCGTTATCTTTAGGTAATGCTATATCATACATAAACAAAAAATAAATTTAAGACATAAATTATTTCTTGATTTTTGATGCTTGCTTTCTATAATCCTCCCAAAAATAATCTAAGTTATCCTTAATCAACTGAGCAGGTCCAGAATATCCACAGTCTAGACAAACCCATATCTTATCGTTAGCATAGAAAGGTACTATGTTCTCGGATCCACATGCAGGGCATACCCATTTCATAAAGAATTATTAGAGACTTTCATATATATAAAAGATTCTAAATCTTCCTTGATTATCAAATTTAATAAATAAAAGGGATAATCTTATATCTCACTTTTTCCGCATACTTCTTATAAGAATCCCCAAGCTTTTCTAGATAATACCTTTCCTCCATATTTGCCATATATATTAAGAAACTTAAGGCTATAAAGGCCCCTATAATGGATAGTATAGTCCCTATAGACATTGAATATCCTAAGAAGAAGAGGAAGTTAGAAAGATAGAAAGGATGTCTAACGATAGCGTTAGGTCCTTTATCCTTTATTTTCTGATCCTTGAATATACTTATACTGAAGCTCCAATATTCACTGTAATTAACTATAGACCAAACTCCAAAGACGATACCTAAAGCCATGAGTAATATTCCAAAATAATACAAATATAATGGTGCCTCAATAGAACCCTGAAGATAATTGAAGAAGTATATAACAAAGAAAGATAAGGCATACATTGCAAAGAAATACAATATTAACCTTCTGTCTTCATAGCTTACTTCTCCACTTTTTATATTCACTACATGCCTATATATGCCAAAGGCTAATACTACTGCCCATGCCCCAATTAAAGCATCTAATAGGGGGTTATAAAAGATATATGCCATAAATATTTTAGGAATTTAAAATTAAATAAAACTTTTGTATCTACCTCTCTTTTCTATACGACTTAATCTAATGAGTACCTCATTAGTTTTTTCTTTAAAAGATTTGGAATATCCCTCCATAAAACTATTAAAGGAATCCGAAATCCTCCAGTGCCTTGATTCTAAGGATTCTTTAAATAGATGTAAATCGGTTGCGTAGTCCTCAATTCTGTTTGAAAAGAAACTCAATCCAAAGTCTATAAAATAGAGATCTTTATTAACTAGAATAATATTTGATGTCGTCAGATCTCCATGAATTATTCCTTCTTTATGCATCTTTCCAACGGATTCCCCAACCCTATATAAAATGCTTTTATAATCCAATTTTTCTAAAACATCAGATAGTCTATTTCCATTTAAATACTCCATAGCTATAATTCCTAAATCTTCATTAAAATGTACTACTTCTGGAACCTTCATTTTATCTTTTAATTTTTCCAATATTCTTACCTCTATTCTTGTTCTATACTTTCTAAACTCTTTATCTATTTTTGGATTCCTATAATTTTTTCTATACCTTGCCTTTAAAATCAAAGGCTTTTTATTACAAGAAAATATTATATCATGCCTTCTTTTTTCATTCAAGACAGATGATAAAAAATCTGAAGAAAGCTTATAAAAATAAAAATTCTCTTTTTCTCTCTCCGGCTCTATTATATATACTTTTGCTTCTGCTCCATGAAACAAGAGCTTCATTCCATACCAAGTCTCTTCTTAAATTCCAACGCTTTCTTAAAGTATTTTCCCAAATCTTCCTCATTAATATCTATACTTTCTCCATGGCCAATAGACTTCATTCTCTTTATTATATCTTCATACCATGAAACTAATTCATCGTTTCCAAACTCCTTTCTCAAGGCCTCCAATATTTCCTCCGGACTTATATAAGAATAACCTTTCTTCATCAAGTAATATTGAGCAGAATTCGTAAATATTAAGTAAATATTTTCGAACGCTTTTATTAAATTAACTTTATAACCTCTAATATTATGTTCGACCCTCAACTTAGCAGCTTCTATGGCCTCCTCAGATGGTAATATCTTCCCCGCATACAAAAGTTTTTTTAACGAACCGAACAATCCAAAGGGATCTATCAAAGCTTTTCCTGTCCTTATAATGCTAATTATTAATGGATCTCCATTCTTTACCATTTCCCAGAAAGCAGATAGGGTTAACGTATTTACATGTATTTTCCTAAACTTTTCCTGAGACAGTATCTTATTTAGGTTATCGAAATAGAAAGTGGATGAAACGTTATCCCACTTGTTATAAACATCGTCAACTACAATAAGTAGATCTATATCGGACTTCTCTGTTTCGTTTCCTTTAGAGTAGGAACCAAATAGGGTGATGATCCTTATCAACCCGTCTACTTTATTAATCAATTCGTTGGAAAAATCTACAACAGTTTCTAGAATCTTCTCAGGTATAGTGGAAACCTCACTTACATCCATAATCTTATTTAATCTTGTAGTCTTCTAATGTTTTTCGTATGAAGTTCCCTTATATCATCTATACCAAGGTATATCATAGCTAACCTCTCTATTCCCATACCCCAAGCTAGTACAGGAACGTCTATTCCAAAGGGCTCCAACATCTCCTTTCTAAAGATTCCTGCTCCAGCAACTTCTATCCAACCCAACTTCTTGTGTTTAGCATAAACCTCTACAGAAGGCTCCGTAAATGGGAAAAAGGCAGGATAAAACTTTACATCCTCTGCTCCAGCAACATTTATGATTATTTCCTTTAAGACCCCCAAAAGATCTATAAAACTTAGATCTTTACCCAAGACTATCCCATCTAGTTGTGTGAACTCTATAAAGTGCTTAGCATCTATGGTATCATACCTAAAGACCTTATCTATTATAAAATATTTTCCAGGAACTTTTGCCTTTAAAAGTTGCATTGAGGAGAAAGTTGTATCATGAGATACTAAAATAGGTACTTTTGCAATACGATCATCCCAGAAATTATGGAACTTTATATGCTGTTCCTTCACTTTCTTGTATAAATCTTCTGGAAAATCTATTATTTCATCGAAATCCTTTAAGAAGAAGGTATCCATCAAGGATATATCGCCTGCTGGATGGTCCTGTGGAACGAACAGTGAGTCTAGATTCCAAAAATGTGAAACAACAATCCTATAGTTTTCCATTTCTTCGAATCCCATAGATACAAGCTCCTCTCTAAGCTTATCTAAAAACTCTAAATATTTGTTATACCTTCCTATCTCCGCCATAGGAACCCTCATGTTTATATCATACTTGCTAAACTTCTTCTTCTTCCAAACCCCACTATCTAAGACATCCTTAGTATAATGATAGATAACTTTCTCTGGATCAAATTCCATTAAGACTTTTTTTCCATTTTCATTAATTCTTGCGTAATATTCTCTCCTTTCAACTAACTTTAATATACCCTTTCTCCCGATCAAAAGTTTTATCTCATCTTCACTAGCCCTTTTTTCCTTAACTTTCTTCAGTATATCATCGTAAGTTTTAACTCTCTTCTTAAATATAACCTTCCCTCCAACTATATCTATGGCACCACTCCTCTTTAGAAATCCTAAGGAGAAGGATACCTCATCTCTATCAAACTTTTCCTCCAAATCCTTTATTTCTATTTCCCTTTCTCTTTCTAATATATCTAATATTCTTTTTTCTGGTAATCCTTCCCTTAAATATTTTTCTCCCAAATCTGTAAGTACATAATTTTTCTCCACTTCTTCCCTTAGGTCTATAAGTCCCTTTGTATTTAAGAATCCCAAAGTTCTTAAGACCTTATATTCCTCTTCCCCTAAATCTCTTGATAGTTCTGATAAACTCTTCCATTCCTCTGTTAAAGCTTTCAAAACTTTGTACTCAAGTTCTGTTATCATCTTTCATCTTATTTATTAGTTCGCCAACACTTATTTCAAAACCTGCTACTGGATACTTTATTTCCAGCTTCTCCAAGATTTCTGGATTTATTTCACCTATCCAGCCTATTAGATTACTACCAATATATATATCTGCTTGTCTTCCCTCAATCAAAAACTTGTGATTAGATTCCTTTAAATCAAAATCTATTTTTATCTCCTTAAAAAGCCTCTCTAAAACTGATAAGACATCTGAAAACGAAACTTCAGAATTTAAGTATAAATAGAGTAGCCTATCATCTTCCTTCAAGCCACCTTCATAATAGGAAACCCTCCCTACCTCGAAGAGTTTTGCCGGTAGCTTTATAGATCCCATTCCCTGCATCACCTGAAATACGGAAGATAAAATGGAAGACCTTATACTGTTATAGTTCTCCGATGCGGGGTTCCTTATTCTTATTATCTCCCCCTCTGTGAAGAGTTTATTTATATCTTCATTAACTAGTACTGTAGTATAAAGCTCTATAGAGCCCAGAGATACCATTATCTTCCTTAAAGTATTGATCGTTTTCCTCCTTATAGTTAGGGAACCTTTCGTATAAATGGAGGGATACCTCAGTTTCAACCTGTTGATTCCATAGCCGACTATTATTTCCTCCGCAACATCTTGATCCGTATTTATATCTTTCCTATAGTTTAAGTATTCAACAATTATCCTATCATTATTAAACTTACAGTTAATCCTCTTCCTTCCCAGGATATCCTTAATCTCATCCTTATCCATACTAATACCTATCCACTTAAATATATCAGAAATTAAAAACTCCCTGCTTATAATCCTTAAATCTGGAGTTATAATATCCCTATCTCCATAAACTATCTTCAAGCTCTTTATTTTACCTCCATAATCGGCTAAGATTGTTACAATGGAATTGAGTACAAAGATCACATCGTTTAAGGAACTCCCAGTAACATCTATAAATATATTCCTAGTCTCTTCAGTAAGTCTTCCTATATCGTTAGAGTTTATAATTGGAGGGAAAGAGATGACTTTCCCCTTCTTATCCATCAATACCGGGTATTTACTAAAGCCCTTCAGCAGGTTTCCATAAAGTTTCCCAGTTTTAGTTTTCTCCAGTATTTCTCTTAAGCTCATTTCCCTTTCTTCAAAAAGAGGAACAAAGCTAACTTCTTCCGGATCTACCGCTTTATAATATACAGGAAAATCTATTAATTCTGCGTTATGAGTACCTATTGCTATCTTTTTTCTCCTGTTACCAAAAGAAAAGCTTATCTTATCCTGCATCTGTATTATATCCTTCAATCTTTCTTCGTTCATATCAATATCCTCCACTATAGCACATGCTATAAAAGGCCTTATCTTCTCTACTTCTCTATCAACTATAACTTCCCTTCCACTGAACTCTACCTTATAGTTCGGTATACCTACCTCTATGCCAAAGAAACCTTTTAGTTCCCTTACCAAACCTGCCAAAGATAAAAGATCTATTCTATAGAAATCTTTCACTTCAATAGACATATATTCTCCATCAAAACCACTTAGTTCGCATTTAATATGCATAAGGGCCTCCTCTATCTCTTCCTTTGACAACCTTTTGCCTAATAGCTTAGAAAATTCCAAATAATTTACATTTATAACAGCCATTAAATATCTATTCCGAGCTTCGTAAGGATCTCCTTCTCCTTATTCCTTAAATCCTTCTTAGTTATCCCCCTATACCTAGCACAGGCAGGACATATATAGATTTTTATTGGCTGTACTTGGACTAAAAAAGGCTTCTGATCATCGGAAACATCAAGCCTTATTCTTGGACTAACTCTAAGAACAACCGCCTTATCTATCCTTACAAGCCTACCACAGTAATAACAATGTACATTTGAATACTTCTTTGCCCTCATTCTCTAGATTTTATTATGATCTTTCCAGCCATAGGAAAGTATATTCTAAAAAAAGATTTATAAAAATAAACCAACTTCTTTATATGCATGTTCCGGTCTTCCCCATAGATTTAGATAAATTTGAAGAAAATATAGGGTTATACATTGATAGCTTTAGAAAGAGGGGATTGGACGAAGGTAAGATAAGAGTTGTTATAGAGCTTAACAGAAATAGAAAGGAGCTACAAAAAAGGCTAGACTACAAAAAATCTTTGAAGAATAAGCTTAGTAGGATCTTTAAATTATCGAAAGATTTTAAATCTGGAAAAATAAAGTTAGAAGATTTTAAAAAAGAACTAGAAGGAGTAGGATTAGAATATAGCGAAGATATTGAGAAAAAAATTATAGAAAAAATAAAGGAAATTGATGAAGAAATATCTAATATTGAGAAGGAATATGAAAAGGTACTAGAAGAATTCATCAAAACTGCTTGGAATTTCCCAAACATAATACATCCCGATGTACCAGTAGGAGATGAAAGCTATAATAAGCCAATAAGGTACTGGGGGGTACCCAAAGTAACTGATGAAGACGCTTTCTATAGGCTAGTAACGCAGGATGGTAAATATGATTGGAGAATCGTTGAGATATCGGAAGTTAAGGATGAATATATAAAGAACAAAGAATTATTAGAGACCCTGATCGATATAATAAAGGAAAGAGGAGATTATATAGCCAATATAAATTATGATGAAGTTCTAGATTTCGAGAAGTTAAATAGGGATAGGATAGTAGTATATGCTAAAGTTGAGGGAGAGATGCCGCATCATTATGATTTGGTAGATGCTCTTAAATTAGCGGATACTGAAAAGGCAAGTGAGGTTGCAGGATCAAGGTTCTATTATGAAATAGGTAACTTTGCACTATGGGACCTTGCCCTAAGTATAGAGGGAGTGAAGTTCCTAGAGAAGAGAGGATACAGACCAATGATAACACCATACTTACTTAAGAGAGATGTACTTAATGGTATCATAACACTCGATGATTTCGAAGATATGATGTATAAGATTGAGGGAGACGAACTATTCTTAATAGGAACAGCAGAGCATTCTATCACTGCATTCTATTATGACAGCATTATAGAAGAGAGGGAACTACCAATAAAGGTTGTTGGATGGAGCCCATGTTTTAGGAGAGAGGCTGGAGCACATGGAAAAGATACAAAAGGTTTATTTAGAGTCCATCAATTCCATAAAGTTGAGCAATATATATTTTGTAAGCCGGACGATTCTGAAAAATACCATGAAGAGTTGATAAAAAATGCAGAAGACTTTTTAAAGATGTTAAATATTCCATTTAGGACTATGCTCATGGCTTCGAGGGATATGGGAAAAAGGAACTATAAACAGTATGATATCGAAGGATGGTTCCCAGGACAGCAAAAGTATAGGGAACTCGTATCTGGATCGAACGTTACTGATTGGCAATCCAGAAGATGCAATATAAGATATAGGACGAAGGATAATAAGCTGGAGTTCGTCCATACCTTAAACTGTACCTTAACTGCTGTACAGAGGACCCTTTTATGTATATTAGAGAACGGTTATCGTAAAAAGGATGGCAAAGTAATAATACCCAGAGCAATCGAGAAATACCTTTCAATTTAAATAATTTAAATTTTTTACTTATAGATTACCTAAATGAGTGAGAATTCCAATACCAGTGAGATAATAAACGAGATATTAGAATTAGCAAAACAAGGATATAGAAAATCACAGATAGGAAGGCTTATTAGGGAGAAGTATGGTAAAGATATAAAAACTCTTGTAGGAAAAAATCTGGAAAAAATATTGGAAGAAAATGGAATAAAAGAAGACATACCTGAGGACTTACTTAATATATTCAAGAAGATAAACAGAATGCTAAAACATCTAGAAGTTCATAAGAAGGATACACATACAAAAAAGAAGCTGGAAGAATATGAAAAATCCGTTCAAGTTATTATTAAATATTATAAGAGGACTGGTAAATTATCTAAAGATTTCAAATACTCTAGAGATATCGTTAAGATGTATGCAACATGATAGATCGCTTTTTACCCTTTTTAGAGGAAGTTGGTGAGCAGATTAGAGGCTTTATAAGGAATGGTAGTAGTTTTTTAGTTTTATCTGCTAATACTCCAGATGGCCTATCAGCTTCTCTCTTATTGATCAAGTTCTTTTATGAGAACGATATAGAATCTCACTTTAAGTTCATAGATATGATCGATGAATCCTTTTTCCAATATCTATTTGGGAGTCCTGAAAAATCTTATGATCATGATGTCTATATTTTCTTAGATATTGGTTCGAGGTTTATCGGAAAGATATATGATAATTCGAGGAATAAGAATAAAAAAATAATAGTTATAGATCATCATGATCTAGTTTCTAAGAATATAAAGTTAGAAAACTTCTATCAAGTAAATCCAAATATCTTTGGAATTAATGGAAAGAGAGAGGCATCTACTTCATCTATTGTTTACACGATCTTAAAGCTATATGGACACGTATTCAAAGGGGAAGAAATATTAGGACTTTCTGGGCCTATTAGTGAAAAACAGGATCAAAAAGAACTTACAGGATTGAATAAGTATGTATTAGAAGATTTAATGAACAAGGATGTTATTCAAATAAAGAGGACGATAAAGTTATCCGGATTCCTAAATAAACCTCTATATAAGGTTTTAAGTTCCTCCCTAGATGTATATATACCTGGGGTCTCTGGAAGTGATGAGAAATCTATAGAGTTTTTAAGGAAACTTTTCCCAGATAAAGAGATAGAAAAGCTTTATTTTAATGATCTAAAGCCCGATGAAGAAAAAAAATTAGTCAATGAAATAATAAAAAATAGGGTCTTAAATAACATAATGCAAAACGAAAGGATAGTCGGAGACGTATATCTAATATCAAAAAGTCCCTACGGATTTAAGGACGTTGGAGAACTTTCCTTTATAATAACGTCAGCTACATATTTAGGTAAGCATAATTTTTTAGTAAGATACCTAATAAGAAATACTGGTTTTGAAAACCTTTTAGATATAGAAACTTACTTTAGAGGAAGGGTATCTTCCATAATTTCAGACATAGTTAGAAATAAGGCAAATATCAGTGAAAAAGATGGAATAATTTTTATAAAAGTTCCTAACAAAGAAAGGGAAAGCTATACAAGTTATGTCGCAGATGTCCTATCCTATAACGATATATTAGATAAGAGGTACTATATTTCCTATTCCGAATATAAAGATTATTATGAAGTATCCCTCAGAAGGAGCAAAAAAGAGGGGGAGATCCCAGGGATGGTATTTTCTTTAATCGAAAAGTATAATGGAATTCTAAGTGGCAAGGATAATTTGTGCGGTTTCTATATAAGGAAATCTCTGTTTGATGAATTTAAAGATAAGCTATCAGATATACTATTAAAGTTCTCCTAGATTATCCCTTTCCTTTTAAGTCTAATAAAACCTTCTCTCAATATTTTTCTAAATATTCCTCTCTTATTTAAACCTCCAAGTTTTATGGCTGCCTTTCTAATGCTTCCCTCCTTTATTAATATTTCTAAATACTCCCTATGCTTCTCCGTTAACCTATCGTCCTTCTCTAACAACAACTTTGCTAGTTCAACAGGATCTATCTTCCTTCCCCCCCAGGCAAAATCTTCAGAAGATATTTCATCTTTAAATATTTCCAAGGGCTCGAACTTTATTATAACTACTTCTTTATTTTCGTTTAATCCTCTATAATAGCTCCTTAATTCCCTTAATAACTCTTCTTTTGAAGAAAACCCATCTAATTTAGCTTCCTCTTCGGTAATATCTTTTATTTTCTTTAAATATATGTCTATAACCTTAAACTTTCCAATAACTCTTCCACCACAATGAGCAATGAAGGTATCCCCTTTCCTTAAGTTTGGTTTAGTAGTTCTTATAGTAAGCTTCTTCTCGCCAGACAACAGAGCATCTTTATATCTTCTTAAGAACTGCAAATGTTTCATAGGAACTATTTTAAAATTATATTTTTTAGATTTATTTATGTTAACAGAAGCCCTAATTTCATATATATTAGGATCTATAAACTTCTCTTGGATCGTAGGGAAGATACTGAAGTTGGATATGGAAGAATATGGGGATGAGAACTTAGGAGCAACTAACCTATATTACGCAGCTAGGGAGAAGTATACAAAAAACATAGCAACCTTTTCCTTCTTATTGGGTGGACTATTAGATATATTAAAGACCTTTATTCCAACTTATTTGTTTGGACCATTTGCAGGAAGCTTTGCTGTTCTAGGACATTGCTTCTCAATATTTTCCATAGCCATTACAAAAAAGGTTCCCTCAGGTGTTGGAGCAGCTTCCCTAATAGGTTGGTTGTTGGGAAATAGTCTAGAGGTAATGATACCTTTAGCTGGCTTAGCTATACTAACCTTCCTCATAGGCCTTCCCATATTCTATGATACGTTCAAATATGAAAGAGCACATTCTTATTACACATTTGCTACCCTTTCAGCGGCTCTAGTATATGTATCCCTATTTAACCCACAACAGCAAGTAATATATGGTATATTAATAGCGACTATTTCCTCCTCCTTTGCCAGAGTTTTAAGGTTAAGGAGTATGATTAAAAAATGGCTTAAACAATCTTGAAATTATTTTTTTCTAAAAACTCTATTAGTTTTTCTCTCGAAAGGTTTAGGTTCCTTAAAATATTATCGATATCTTCTCTTCTAATAGTTTTTCCATTAGAATACTTCTTGATTTCGTACCATAATCTATTTAGTATATCCTTTTTTCCCTGATTCCTTACTATAGCATTCCTTAAAGGTATGTTTAGATAATAGCTTTCTAATAAAATCTTTATCAGGATGTTTATTCTATCTGGTACACCTTTAATGGAACCTTCTAGTTCTATCCTTGCTCTTGGTAGGTCTATATTTCTAAACAAATAAGATGTTCCACCCTCCCATTCTAAACCTACATCAACGATCCCTCCAATCAAAAATAGCTCATATTCCCTCAAAGTCCTTTCATCAAATAATATTTCTCCCTTAGGATCTAAGATTATTGCTTTATAATTCTCTATATCTACATCCCCTATCTTCCTGTATTTTAATACTATGTTCTTTCCAAGAAAAGAGTAATCTATATCCCCGACTAATATTAGATTCGTATCAAATAAGAAATCCCTAATTATAGATAATGTGTTGGATACCTGAACCCTTAAACTCGATTTTCCCTTTCTAGAATGAAGTTCAAATAAAGATAGGTCTATTAAAAATTTCTTTTCTTTTTTCAATTCATCAAAAAATACTTCCTTTTCTATTTCTATCTCTTCCCTTGCATTTTTATTTAATTTAACTTTTATTATGTTTTCATATATAACTTCCCCTTCATCAGAGTATATCTTCTCTTTATCTAAAAGAAAATTAACTAAAACTCTTTGAGCAGTATTTACCCTATATTTATTTCTAAATTTTCTTATAGTCAGATAAGAAAAACTTTTTGAAAAAACCTTCTCAAGGAACATAAACCTTAGTGTATAACTACCTCATAATTACTTTTTACAGACATTAAATTTTCCTTATTTTTATTAGACTCTTTATTTAATAGCTCTTTAATGAACAAATAATATAGAAAAGCTTTTTTATCACCTTTCTCTGAAGATTCTATAAACTTCTTTATTAGAACATTGTTGTTCTTTACTGTATTAGGAATATTATCCAATATTTTTCCAATAATCTTCTTAAAACCTTCCCTATATAGATTTTCCAAGTTTTCTTCATTAAAGCTCTCTATTTTCAGATTATTATTTATCTTATTTATAATATACATGCTAATCTCTCTAATATCTTTTTCCAATTCCTTAAATATATTTTCCTTTAATCCTAACTCGTTAACTAAAGCTTTAACCTTCTCTTCCACATACTCCTGAACGACAAGGGAACTTAAGATTTCTATATCCATAGTTTTTTATTTTAGATTCTCTTTATTGATAAACCTTACTAATAAATAGGGAGGATAGAAAATATTTTAAAAATCTTTTATACCATTATTACTAGGAAGACAGAACATTTATAAATTTTTAAGAAACATATATTACATGGTATCCAATACCCAAGATCTGTATGAAAGATGTATGGAGTTTAGTAGATCTAAAAAGCCTCCATATCCTGGATATACAAAGTATATAGAAAATGAATGCAAATGGTTTGCTAAAAATCTTAGTAGTCTTTATAAAGAACATGAAAGCACCATAAAAGAAATTGGAGAAGATCACATAAAAACTTTAGAAAAAATAGCATTTCCTTATGCATTCGCTATCCAGGATATTATCGAAACTTGGGAATACTTAGAAAAAATTGGAGGAAAAGAAGCGCCAAAGTACTTAATGCTACCATATATTAAGTCCTTAGAAGATCTATATATCGCCTATAAATCACGTGCCAGTGAGGATATAAAAATGCAATCATATTCCAACTTAAAGAGGGAAAGAGTAGCATTGGATATATTGCTATCAAATAACCATTTAATACCAGAAGCTATAGAAATACAAAAATCTAGAGGGCCATTACAATTATCCATGGTAATTAAACTACTATATAAAGAAGGAAAGATTTCCGAGGATATCATGAGCGAATATGAATTATCTTTACTTAGTAAATATTTAGACTTCAAAAAAAGAAGTATTAGTTTAGTTTGGCTTATCTTTGCTTTTCATAAAAATCCCTAAATTAAATATTTTTCACAAAAAATTATAATAGCAAAAGAGAATTATTAAATTTTAATTTTAAAATAGTTAATTATAAAAGTATAGGAACTGTCCTGTAAGAGATTTTGGATTAAAAAAGTCTAAAAGAGATATCATAATCTTTATAGAAACAAACTATCTTATGAAAAATAAAGATAGCTCTCCTTGATTAGTCAAATATAAATCTAGCTTATGATCTGCTTCTTTAGATTACAAATTGAACTGTGTGTTATATAAAAGATCGCTCCTCCTTAATTGATTATAAAAATTTAAAAATTTTTCTTATACTGTTATTATCATAGGAGGAAAAATTTATAATTTTTAAAGGATATATATCATAACATGGTCGGAGAGTTCTCTCACCGTATAAAAGGATTCTTTGGGGGGCTAGGAGAGGCTATAGAATTTACGAAGAGATACTATAATATAGCAAAAGATATAGAAAAAAGATGTCTTGACCACAAACAACCACCAAGTATATGTAGAAATAGGGTTTTTGAACTTGCTAAGAGGTATGATGATTCCCTTGATATAATATTAAATGGAAACGAGCTAGATTATTATCAGAAAGATATATTAAAAGAAATGATTGCATATGATGGCCTAGAAATACCTAGAAGAGTTATAGATATATTAAGAATATTTTATATATTTGGAAAAGAAGATTACCAAGAAAAGATAGCATCATCTATCTTCCAACCATTAAAAGATGTATACCTTTACTTAAAAACCAAAGATTACGATAATGCTAACGAAGCGCTAAATTATGCAAAAAGACAACTCTCTACCTTCCATGATTATTTGTTTAGTTTGCCATATAATCTAAGAGAAAAGGCAATAAAAACAATCATACAAAAAATAGAAAGTTCTGATAGGCCATTCTACCCAGACGAGTTGATAGAAACAGCTGAACAGGCTATTAAGCATCCAAGATTTAGATGGTATAGATAAGGCCCTATATCCTTTTAAATTTATTTTTTATGTTTGATCTCGTTTATACTCTTCATCTATCTTAAGCTTCTAATAGACACTCGTCGAATCTTTTCCTAAATATAAAAGTATAATAAAAACAAACTAAAGAAGTTTCTGATTTTAACAGAATCGTATTTTTCATCCGTATAAATCAAGAACAACTCCTTTTATTCCTATCATCTATAATTTTAAAAAAATAAAAATTAAATCATCCACTTCTTTAAAAACTTCTTTGGATCTTCCTTAGAAACTATATATAAAATCATACCCTCTCTTACTACATCATCCTTAGAAGGCTCTTTCAACTCGTTATTAAATCTATAATACAAAACCTTTGTTTCTTCGTTTTCAATGTCCTCTATCTTCTTACCAATTATACCTAACCTATCGTCTACTTTAACTTCCAAAATATAGAAATCTGTATATTTGTAAATGTTTAGAACATTTGGGAAGATAACAGTATAGCTAAAGTAATCTATTATTTTATCATAGAATATGTACTCCATCCCTAAATTTTTTATTAATTTAATATACTTAGGTGTAGAAAGTCTAATAACTATCCTATTTACCTTCTTTTCTCTAGCTAAGAAAGAAGACAATATATTTTTTTCTTCATTAGGTGTAGCTAAGATATAGATATCTGCCTCACTTATTTCTGCCTCATCTAGGACTTCAGGATCAGTACCATCACCATTTATTGCCCTAATTCCATACTTCTCAACTATTTCTTTACAGACCTCTGGATCCTCATCAAGGACAGTAACTCTCCAATCATTTTCTAAAAGTTTCTCTATAAACCTCCTACCAAACTCCCCACCACCGAATATGACTGCGTATCCCATTCATTTATCTTTTAAACATACTATATAAAAATGCTATTACAACAAAGTATTCTATCCTACCTCCCCACATGAGGAAGATAAATAATAACTTATAGACTAATGGCATTTGATTTGAAATAAAACCGAGGGATAATCCTACATTTCCCATTGCAGATGCAACCTCAAATAGAGAATGCAGAAAGTTTTTTGTATACAATGTAAATGCTATTGATGATATCATTAATATAAGGACGTATAAAAAGAAGTACATACCTGCATTCAATATATCTTCGTTATCTATTTCTTTATTTATATAGGTTTCTACAACTACTTCTTTTGCCGATCTAGAGATATTTCTGATGTATTTCTTAATCCCCTTAAAGAGTATTATTATCCTATCGATCTTTACTGCACCTGAGGTAGATCCCACAGCACCGCCAAATATCATTAAAAGGATCAGGCCGAAGATATAACTTTCGTTCATGTTCAATAAATTCAAATAAGAAAACCCAGTACAAGTCATAGCAGAGACTGTATGAAATATAGAATCTAATATATCTATTCCGCTCGAGAAGTACCCCAAAATGCTTACAACTGTTATAAAGAGTATCATCCACCTGAGGGGTTCATAAACTCTTATAAACCTGCGATTACCTTGGAAAAACACCTTATAATGGAATAAAAAGCTAGTTGCTCCAAGGATCATCAGAACTATAATTATTATTTTCTGTGAAATAGTTAGGTTAAGAAAACTAAATGGTATCATTCCTCCAGTCGCTAAAGCTGTCATCGATAGGTTAACTGATGTAAAAACATCCATTCCAGTAAAAGATAAAAAAGATGCCCCAAAAAATGTTAGAACTGCATATATCTTAAAGATTTCTTTTATAGAATGCTCCATGGTTCCCTCAAACAGTTCTTCTCTTCCTTCAAACTTAACAATATGATATAATATCTTATTATCACTTAATAAATAAACTAAAAAGGCTACTATACCTATACCACCAATCCATTGCTCAAAACTCCTCCAGAACTTAACCGAATACGGTAAACTTTCTAAGTTACTATACATCGTAAAACCTGTAGTAGTCCATGCGGACATGCTCTCGAAATAAGAGTCTATGAGGCTTAGACCAGTTAAAAAATAAATTATTCCACTTATGAAAGGCATGATCAACCATGCAAGAGCTATTGCAGAAATTACAATATGATGCTTTACCTTCAATTTTTCAAGAGGGATATTTATTTTATTTTCTAGTAAAAATCCACCAATATAGAGAATCGCTCCTGTGATAAAAAATACTAGGGCATAAATAAATTCAAAGGTATTTAAGGTGAGTAATCCTATTAGGGTAGATACCAAGATAGCCAAAAAGTGAAATATAGAGAATATCCTAAATATTGCCCCAAAGACCTTCAAAAACAATAGGAAATCTTCCATTTTTATAGGATTATGGCAAAATCTTTATTAAACTTAATTATACCACCTGTTCAAGTATTTGTTTTAGTATATCCCTCTTAGTTAGGAAGGCGTCTATTACGGAAGGCCCTAATAAATATCTTTCATTCATCCAGCTGAGGAAATCTTTATCTATAAGATCAAACGGATAAACAACTATGCCCTCTATTTCTTCACCATTAATACTCAACTCTCCTCTTACAGTCCCAACGTAGCTCTTAACTAATAAATTTGTTCTCTTTTTTGGAGAATATACATACGTTTCTATACAGTCCTTACTTATTTTTTCTATTTCTAAATTTAGTTCCTCCCTCAATTCTCTTTTTAAAGCATCTATTTCACCTTCTCCTTCTTCTAAAGTACCACCTGGAAAATAAACTGCCTTATAGTTTTTATTTATAACAAGAAATGTATAAGGATAAGTTATTATCCCTACAGCTATCCTTTCATAATTCCTTTCCTTTAAAAAATCTCCAAATAGTCTAAAACTTTTCATATAACTTTAGTTAAAAATACTTTTAAAAATAAAAATAAATCTAAAATAGTATGGCATGTGGCTCAAAGAAATCAAAGAAAGAGAAAAAGGAACAAAATTAAAATAGAAAAATAAGCAAAAATATAAAGGCTATTATAAAAATTGCTGCTTTTTTCCAACTAATTAAAAATTTAGGTATATTTATATTTGGTAAAGATAAATGAATAGGTTTAATTATTTCAAATGGAATATTATTTTTCCCAAAAATATGAATTAAAACTATATCGAAAGGTATAGAACTCTTGAATAAATGCTGTAGATATTTTCTAGATATTTCTAGCTCTGCATTCAATGTGTTATCCTTATAACCTCTTACATGTATCTCCAGAAAATTATTTATTGGCTTTATTAATCCAAAAACCTGACCCTTCTTTCTAAACTGCCATCTAGTTTTTCTAAAACCTTCTTTATTTATAAGAACTTCTTCCACAATCTTTATATCTGTAAGGACCCTTATTGAACCGATCATTATTCTCTTTAAATCCGTAGTCTATTTTTAATATATGCTTAACAAAGATGAAAACTATATAAGTTTATAAAAAACTTTTTAATTTTAAATATATATACTATCTTATGGTAGTAAAAAATCCATTATCAAAGATAAGGGAAAGCTTTGAGATACATCAACTAGAAAAGAAGATAGAAGACGTCTATAGAAAATATGGAGAAATAACATTAAAGTTTGTTAGAGGATATATAGAAGCACTTAAAAAAGGAAAAGAAATTAGCAATGATGGTTATAGGAGGGTTTTAGAAACTCTATTATGCGAAGATATTATAGAATTTATGAATTACACTTGGGAAAAATACTATAAGGAAGTAAATATGATTCCTACACAAATAATTTATGGAATTAGTAATTTTGCAAAATATGTTAGAGATACAGATATGCTTAAAGATTTCATAAGGGTCCTAAAAATATATGGTGATGTAAGTCATCCCATATTTAAAATACCATCAAGTGAATTGATTTCGTCTCGTATGTTCTATCCTCCATATTATGGTACCTTATTAAAAGAAGATGACCCTAGAATAACTTCAGCTGTTAAATGCACATTAGACGAGCTTCTTAAGGAAGAAACAAAACAAAGAGTAAGAGAAGACGAATATGTTATTGATAAAATTATAGTAAATTGTGCTGAAAAAGCAGGTTTTAGGCCAGATTATATTAAAATTAAAGCATTAGAATAAAATCATAATAAATTTTTTAGAGCTAAATCTTTAGATTTTTATTTTTTATATAAACTTTTTATTTAAAGATTATATTTTTTCTCAACATTTTATAATCAGGATGTCAAACCTCTGCTTAATATGTAGGGGCACAAAACTCCTATGTGGAAAGGCTTATTGTCCAATCTTAGTTAAGAGCATCTTAAAATTTAAAATAAAAAATATAACATTGAAAAGAGAAGTTTATGGATCTTCTCCCCCTTCAGTTTTTGTTGGAAGAATTGGATATCCTGAAGTTTATATTGGTCCTGCAGCTCCATCCTTTTTAGGAAATACAGAGATATACGATAAACCTGAAGGTTGGATAAACAAGCCATTAGAGGAAATACTAGATTATAGATTCTCTTTAATATTTGGAAGGACAAAGGTCAAAGTAAAGGATATCTCAAATAGAACTGTAGAAATAATCCAAGAGATTTCAATGGCAGAAAGACCTGTAGGTATAGAGATGGTGTTCAAGAAGAGTCCTATACCAAGAATAAAGTTTGATGAACATACACCACCTCAAGGACCAACAGCTCCTTTATCTAAGATCAGCGTAACAGAAAATATAAGGGTTGATAAAAAAATAGAAAAAGCGTATTATGATACTGATCTAAAAGCAAGAAACGCAATAATAGAACTATATAGAAATAAAGTCGATGTATCTAGAATACAAAAAATATTAAGTGTTGGAGGATTAGGACTAATAAAGAATAGAAGACTCGTACCTACAAGATGGGCTATTACTGCAGTTGATAGTACAATATCAGAAAACCTAATTAAAGAAATAAAAGAATTTCCAACTATAGAAAAATACCAGGTATTTATTAGAGAATATATGAAGAACCTGTTTATAGTAATACTAATCCCTAGATCCTGGAGTTATGAATGGATGGAGGGATGGTTCCCAAATACTACATGGAATAGGAGTAAAGAAATTGATATTGAAGGTGATTATGAAGATTTTAAGGGAAGGACTACCTATCCAAGTATTGGAGGTTGCTATTATGCTGCAAGGTTAGCCACTGCAGAATATCTATATAGAATAAAGAGACAGGCTACTGCAATATTAATTAGAGAGATCTATCCAGGATTTGACTTACCAATTGGTGTTTGGTTTGTAAGGGAAAACTTAAGAGAAACCTTTAAGCAAAAACCATTAGAGTTCGATAATATTAAAGAAGTAATAGAATATGTTTCAAAGAAAACAAAGATTGATTTTAATGAATGGATTAAAAGATCTTATTTATTAAGAAAGGTTATTTCTGAAAGGAAAATAAAAGAATGGTTAAAGTAGAATTTATTGAAGTAAAAGAAGCTTTAAGCAAGAGCAATTTACCAGATTTATATTATGCATTAAATCCCTATTTTGGTTGTGAGCATTCATGCATTTATTGTTATGCAAGAGAGTATACACCTGATAAGGAAGTTTCAGAAAACTGGGGTAAAATTATAAAGGTTAAGAAGAACCTGATAGATCTCTTAAAGATAGAAGTGAAGAAAAAGAAAAGGGGAGTTGTAGGATTATCTACTATAACAGATCCCTATCAACCTATAGAAAAGGAACTTGAATTAAGTAGAAAAGGCTTAGAAATACTTTTAAAAAATGGATTTAAGGTTAGCATTCAAACTAAGTCCGATTTAGTTTTAAGAGACTTAGATTTTTTAACACAGTTTAAGGATCTTGTAGATGTTGGACTAACAATAACCTTTTTAGATAAGGATATTGCAAAAAAATTTGAAATAAATGCTCCAGAACCTGAAAGAAGGATAAATGCCTTATATAAACTATCCGAAAATGGAATAAAAACATGGGTTTTTTATGGACCAATTATACCTAAAGTAAACGATAATTTGGAAATAATAAAGGAGTTGGTTAAGATTGCAAAGGAAACTAATAGTATTTTTTATTATGATAAATTGAGGATAAAGAAATTTATGTTAAAATCTAATGATCTTTTAATAAAAGAGATAGTTAATTCTTCTAAAAGTTATGATTGGAAAAATCTGTATAAAAAAATAGAAGAAATATGCAAAGAAAACAATGTAAAATGCTTACAAGCTTTTGAAAATAAAAGAAATAATATATTAAGTTTTTTACCCAAAGGTTATAGTATACTACCTATTCTGCTGTAAGAGTTTTCTCAATAACTATTGTTCCTAAGACCATTGAAACTGCTGTAAAGGTTAATACTGCTATAAGATGACTTAAAGAAGGTATAGTACCGTAAACTAAAGCACTTCTTCCAATTTCTGTAAGATAGGTAAGGGGATTGGCTTCACTTATTATCTGTAACCAAGATGGGAAAAACTGCTTTGGAAATAGGGCAGTAGATGTAAACATTAGAGGCATAGTTATTAAATTCATAACAGCCCCCGGAGCCTGAACATCTGCTGTATTTGCAGTTAGAGCCATAAAGATCAAAGAAAATCCTATACCAACAGCAACAAGTGATACAAACCATTCTAACAAAGCAATCAAGTTTACTGTAAACTGAACCCCCAATACTATACCTAAAAAGAGCAGTATGGACATAGTTAATATACCCCTCGTAACGGCTCCAAGTGCTTTTGCTAAACCAATAGCCGATTTTGGAGTAGGGGTAGTAAGTATCCTCTTTAAGTAACCTACACGCTTATCAAATACAAGGCTCATTGAAGCAAAAACACCCATGGTCATCATGAGAATTGATATCATACCTGGTAGCATATAAGTTAAATAATTGCTTACACCAAAGTATTGATTTAGAAAACTACTAGGCATACCAGCTAAGCTATTACCAAAGAAGAGAATCCACATTAAAGGTTGTGCTATCATCATAAACCACATATACTTACTCCTAATAAGTTTTAGAAATTCCCTTTTATAGAGAACGTATATCTCTCTTATCATCTTCTAGCCAACCTTATCCTTCTATATAGCCTTTGAATATTCACTTGTTCTCCCTCAATAGAAGCTCCGGTAAGGTTCATAAATACTGTATCCAAGCTAGTTTTCTTTAATTTAACACTTTTAACACTACCTATAGCTTTAACAACTTCTGGAATTATCTCTTCGGCATTCTTTGTTTTTATAATAACTTTCCCGTCTTCTAAAATTACTTCGCCAAATTTAGACAAAACAGATGTATCTACTTTATCTTTTACTTCTAGCTCGATTATATCTGTACCATACTTCGTCTTTAACTCGTCTGGAGTACCAATCGCTATAATCCTCCCCTTATTTATTATGGCTATCCTATGACAGAGTCTCTCGGCCTCTTCCATATAATGAGTTGTTAGAAGAACTGTAACTCCGAAGTCTTTATTTATTCTTTCCACAACTTCCCAAAGTCCTACCCTGGCTCCCACATCCAAACCTATTGTAGGTTCATCCATAAAAAGTACTTCTGGACTATGGAGAAGGGCCATAGCTACCTCTAATCGCTTTCTCATCCCAGTAGAATACTTTCCTACAGGTCTATTTGCTGCTTCCCATAAATTAAAATATTTCAATAGATCTTGAGCCCTCTCCTTCCAATTTTTCACTCCAGTAAGCTTCGCCTGTATCTCTAAGTTTTCCCATCCAGTAAGTTCGTCATCTACTATAACCTCCGAAGCTATCCATCCAACCCTCTTCTTAACTTCCCTTGCATTTTTTACTACATCAAAACCAGCCACAATCGCTTGTCCAGAAGTTGGTTTGGTAAGACCTGTAAAGATCTTAATAGTAGTAGTTTTTCCGGCACCATTGGGGCCTAGAAGACCAAAGATTTCTCCTTTCTTTATATGAAAGGTTACCCTATCTAAAGCTATTACATCTCCGTATAGTTTCCTTAGTTCAATTGCTTCAATTGCATATTCCATGGTTATATAAGAATCTCAATTTGAGCCAATATTTAACCTCTTTTCTAAGATGTATAAATATGTAGGTTTTATCTAAACACATAACCAATATCTTTTTATAAAAAACTTTAAAAAGAATTATAGGAGAACGACTTTTTAGATATTCTTCGATTTTAACTCATAAAACTGTGGTGGTAGAGGAGTTTTTGTAGTCTCACATATTAGATATATCCTTTGCCAAACCCTGGGGTGCGTCTCTATCTCTGTATCAAAAAATAAGGCCTGTATATTCTCTGGAATTTTATTTCTCCTTATAAAATCCTCAGAGCTCTCGTAGGCTACTTTCATTAAAGCATTAATCATTCCAGGAGGATAATTAGTCTTTCTTACAGCAGCTATGTCTGCAAGATGCTCCCTTAGCTTTGAGGCCCTAGAAATCAACTTAGACATGATTATAGGGGTAATTATATACAAGAGTAATCCTACCACAAGGGATATAAGAGCTAATATAAAAAGGTATCCCTCTCCCTTTCTATCTCTATCAGATCCTCTTCCCGATCTCTTAAATATAATTCTTGGTAAAACATAAGCCATAAACCAGGCTAATACTAAGACAGCTGCAGAAACTATGGCAAACTTCGTCATAAATTCTGAATCCTTGTTAATTATGTGAGAAAACTCATGGGCTAATACATTTTCTAACTCATGGTAATCTAATTTTTCTATTGCTCCCTTTGTAAGGATTATCATACTCCTTCCGTCTGATCCGGAAACTGTCATTGCATTTATTATTGGCCAATCTACTATTTTTAATTCAACTTTATTAGACAGTCCGAAGCCTATCCTTAAGGCATCGAATAACTGATAAGCCATATATTCCTTCGGATCCTTTAAGTTTGATGGTCTGGCATGTATTATACTAGCTAAAAAGTTTCCAGGATCTCCTTCCGCAGAAGAGCTCATTGAATAGACAAAAGTAATGCTAATTAGAAGGGAAATTATAAATAACATCAAAAATGGAAAAGAAGCAAGAATATTATAAAAAATTGGTAAAATAAATATTACGACGAACAAAAATAGAAAAATACCTACTATTAGATCTGCCGCTCTAATACCTGGTAATTCCGTTAAAACTAATATTGTCATAATGATATAGATAAATATCATTAAAAACAAAGAAACTCCTAGCTCTTCATCAAGAGCTATGTATGTTATATTTGCTATCAAAAAATTAATTAGAGTTAACCAAATAATAGAGAATAATAATAAGATCTTACTTTTTCTTTCTATCTCACTTTTAAGGTTAAAAAAATCTTTAGAAGAAAAACCTAAATTTTCTACCATTGACTTAAGCCCTTAGTAAACTCTCCAGATTCTAAGGACCTTCTAGTTTCTTCCGATCTTTCATATCTAAAGTATGGCAACTCCTTCTTTCCAAGCAACTTAGCTATTATAATACCCGGGAAAGACAATATGTATGTGTTATAATCGTTTATTGCATCGTTTAGAAACTGTCTAGCATATGATACTTTATCTATAGATACCCTAATCTCATTAAAGAGCATTTGAAATTGTTGCATAGATTGTAACTGTGGATACTGCGGAAGTTGTAAAATTATTGGCATTATTGTACCAAAAAAGCTTGAGCTAGTATTTATTCTATCTGATAGATCTTTACTTGACTTAATAGCGCTTAAGTACTTGCTATAGGATTCTGATATCTGGGTTAATACCTTCTGCTCCAATAATCCTGCTCCTTTTACTGAATTTACTAGGTTTGGTAGTAGCTCTGCTACTCTGTTTAGTTCCCTCTCTATTTCAGATTGCGCCTGTCTAACTCTCTGTTCCCTCCTTATTATGCTGTTATATACTGCGATAAAAAATACTATTATAAAAAAGATTATAGCTAATACAATAAGCAATAGACTCATAATAATCTTCTATGGAAGTTTAGATTATTTAAAGCTTGTTATAGAAAATGTCCTAGTTTTCATTAAGAACTAAAAATGAACCAAAAAATTATAAAATTCTTTAGTATTCTACTAGTTATAAGCAATTGAATAAAAATTTATGAACTTATTTCTTCTCTTCCTTCCTCTTTACCATAACATATATTTAGGAGTTGTAATATAAAGTAATAGATACGCAAAAAGAACGATTAAAAAATAGGAAAAGATAAATCAAAGTATATTATAAACTTTGAAAAATACATAAAAGGTTTAAATATAGTATTTCTTAACTTAATCTAGTATAATTGTGCTCTTTTTCATTTTATTTCTTCAAATTTAATAAAAAATTAATCTAGCCAAAATTTTAAAATATATAGAAACTACTTTGTATCCCTATGAAAGAAGACATTATCCTCTGGCACTTAGAATCTCCTGAAGAGGAGAATTGGCTAGAAAGCGAATACATTACATTACTTATAAGATTAGCTGAGAAGAAGTTAAATAAAAAGTATACAAAAATTTTAGATATAGCATGCGGAATTGGAAGACATCATAAGTATTTAAGAGATAATGGATTTGAAGTTTATGGAATAGATAATAATGATAACCTTATTAAAGTTGCTAAAGACAGAAATAGAGGATTTGAAAAATACTATGAAGTAAGAGATATGAGAGAAATAAACTTCAATGAGGAGTTTGATGTAGTTTTGAATTGGTTCACATCCTTTGGATACTTTAGTCATGAAGAAAACTTAAAAGTACTAAAAAACTTTTATAATGCTTTAAAACCTGGAGGACTCCTAATATTTGACTTCCCAACCAAATGGAGGGAAGGATATTATATTATGGACTTTGGCGAATACTTGGAAATGAATTATACTGAGAGGGACAATTTTATATATAATCTCTCATCCAAGCTTTATAAAAAAGAAGAGGATAAATTACAATTTGTTAAGGAACTAAAATTGAGAGTTATAGTCTATCCTCCAAACGAGATAAAGAATATGTTAGAAAATTTAGGATTTAAAATTCTGTTTATATTTTCTAATAGAAGTTTAAAAACCTTAAAGAACGATGATAAGGAATTGGAATTATTAAACCTAACAGAGAAGGGTATCACTCGTTTAACTTGGGTTTGCTATAAATAATTTTTCGTTTCACGCATTTATAACATAATTAAAATCAAACTTCTATAAAAGCTTTTTCAAACTAAATGCTTTATCCTCCTAATACAGAAAAATAAAAATATTTAAGGTTGATAGCCTTTTGTTTCTTCCCTTTCTATAGAAATTCTAGGAGAAGCTAGTTTTATGTTAAGATAAGAAGGTGATCTACAAATATCAACTATTCCATTCTCACCTACGTATACGAATCCCCTTAATCCTAACTTATCTGGCTCTTTACAAGCAGGTTCACATTTAGCTAATACAGTATTTCCCTTTTCTAACTTATATTCTCTTGTAAGTTTTAGTATATCTTCTAGAGGTATTTCTCCATGAATAGATACTAAATGATATGACCTTGGTTGATCTATCCTTCCTACTATAAGATATAACGTATTGAGCTTTAAATTTTCTGTAGCATAACCATTCTTTAAACCTATTTTACTATAATTAACATAAAATATTTCATTAGCAGAGTGTGCTTTTTCTAATTTATCCACATAACATATAATTCTTACATTAGGGTCATTTATCCCTTCTAATAATTTATCTAAATTCAATGTATTTCCTGTATTGATATCTACTATCTTTCTGTCTCCAAACATTCCTTTAAACTGTTCTGCTATCTTATTCCCCTCTAACGTATAATATATCTCCATTATAGTTTCTTGTACCTTCTCCTTATTGGTCTCTTTAGCCTCTCTAGCCTCACCTAGTTTTGCAATCCACGAATACTCTGGTAATTCTTCTCGTGGGGATTGCTCAGATGTATTTACCATATAATAACATATATAGTTAAATTTTTAAATATTACTTACAAATAAACTCTAGTACATCTTATAGAACGGTTCGGATAACTAGCATTATCCGTCAGGATCTTATGAAATATTTAATTTTCAAAATAGTATAATTGTATTATAGAATTTGCATAATTATAAATGTGCCTTTGTACTTCTCAGAGAAATTTTACAATCCCTTAGACTACACTGTAAGATTTTGAAAGGATATGAGAAAAAATATGGTTTGATTAACGGTTTTGATTAACAAAGTTATATATTATACAGATTAGGAGTTATAAAATTATTTTGAGCTTTTCAAAAGACTTTTTGAAATTCTATATGCTACACTATGAGACTTTGAGAGAGTATAGAAAAGAACGAGGTATGATTAACAGTTTTTGATTACTAATATTAAATTCTAAGTTTATATCTAATATCAAACAAATTTTAAAAAATTATTTAAAAATAGAAACTTTTAATTTATCAATTTCTCTAGATATTTCAAAGAGCGCTATACCAGTTAAAAGTATAGATACGCCTATCTCTGGTTTTTTCATTGCTACTAATATAGATCCTAACACTATTATAACCCCTGTAAAAACTTTATATGTAGGTATTTTCATACCTATATCTATTGCCATAAATTTTAAAAAATTACATAAATTACAATTCCGAGACCTTCCTCAAAACCTCGCTAAATAAATAGTATTGTAATATAAATTGTGTACTAAATTTCTTAAAGGAAACTTGAAATCTCTTAGCTACATTATAAAATTTCGAAAGTATATTGAAAGGGATGAATATAATTAATAGTTTTGATTAGCTAAATAGATATAAATAAATTAAAAATCTTATAACTTTTAAGGAAAATAGTATAAAATGCCGTTAATAATATCTTCATATATTTACAGATCCGAATCACCTATAAAAAAGAAAGGTATATCTGCGATGTACGTAGATGTAGATAAAAAATACCTCAGCGAACAATACGATTTAACGGATCTGTCAAAAGAATATTGGGTTTATGGCAGGATAATTGAAGTAATAAAGGATTCACCTATATCAGAAGATGAAAGGAAATTGTTGGAACAATATGTTATTAACAGAGAAGTTAAATTATTCTTAGTACCCGGTCTTTTTTATTCTTCTTATGATAGACTTCATTTTGATAATGACACATGGAGTATTCTCAGAGACATTGGTATTATTAGGGAAGAATACAAACTTAAAGTAAAGTTATACAAAGTAGAAATAATAGGATCCAATGGTATTAAGGAAGGGGAAATTAATCTTTATCCTTATAGAGACATTATAGCAGAAAAATAGATTATAGTATTATGGAAGAACTTATAAATGAAATTAGAAGAAGGTTAAATATAATTAAAAGTTATTCTAAAAATTATATGGAATCTTTAGATAAAAAAGAATATGGAAAAGCTTCTGAAATGCTATGGGGTATTATAAATAACTTAGCATCTATATTAAGTATTCTTAATGGAGGTAAACCTATTTCTAAGCATAGTGAACTTAGAGAGTTTATTGAGAGTCTAGCTTATATATTAAAAGATGAGGAAATTATCGACCTTTTTAGATCATGCGAAATCTTACATGCAAATTATTTTCATAATTTTTTAGATGAAATTTTATTTGAAAGTTATAGAAAGGATGCAGAGAAACTTATCAATAAACTCCAAGAGCTAATAATAAGAGAGCTTCAAGCTAAAGGTATTAAAATCTAGTTTTTAAATTTTTATTTTGGACTATATAAGCCATTTCCATAAAGGTATAAACCTTATTTCTTTGTTATCTATTTTTAAAACATCATTCATAATCACAAGTTATAACAATCAACTCTAGATTAAGAGATATTATAAAGATTTAGCAATATGCTGTCTATTAAGATTGAGAAATATAAAATAAAAGAATATGAAATCGAATAAAAGACAACGGATAGAATTATTAAAAACGGTTATGCTTTAACCAATTGATTTAGCTTTGATTGAACAATTGCTGGCATTACTATGGATACTAACAGAAATATTAGAAAATATATCAAACCTTTATCTTCTTCTCCAACTTTGAATTAATTGCTTCGTGTTCTAGAACAGCTTCTTTAAAGTTTTTCCAAGTATAATAAAAACATTCTGTTACTTTTCAAAAAACAACCAACTAACCTTAATTTAGAAAAACTGCACTAGACTTTTAAAATACAGCAAAAATGTCTTTTCCTAGTTTATAATTATAATTTTAAAATTCAAATCTTAGATATTTTTACATGATCGGTATAATTGTTGGTAAAACATACGAAAATCCTAAAGAATTCTTAAAAGATTTTGAAATAGAAGCTGTAGCACAAGATAGTAAAACAATAGATTATGTTAAAGAAATAATAGAAAATGCAAAGACTTTATATATTAGTATAAACCTTAGTGATGAGCTATTAGATGAGGAGGTATTTGACAAAATTGAAGATATATATGAAAGGATCGTTGAAAAAACGAACTATAAAATAGATGATGATTATTTAAATGATATATTAGACAACGTTGAAAAAGGCTTATCTGATACGGTAGCAAACCACATCATAGATCTATTGAAGAGGTTTAGACTAAACAAATTAACATTATATAGACCTTCATCACCCCTTATACCATATCCTATAAATCCTCCTAATAAATACAGAGCTCCCATTGATAAACGCGTACAGAAGGTATATACATTGGTAAAAGAAGGTAAGCTACCTTATGAGATAAATATATGGTTACTACGCGATTTTAAATTAATATTATTTGATAATAAAATTTTGCGTTGTAGTCCACGCTATAAAATGCTCGAACTCTGTGATATAGCCACACCTATAAACGAAGTTTTTACTAACAGTCCTATAGAAGATTGGGAATTTGAAAAATATAGAGAACAATTCGAAAGAATATCTGAATTCTACAAAAAAGTAAATTGTTATTTAATAACTTTACTTGATGAGTTAGATAACAAGATTACTTAGAGATCTTAGAGATCTAAGTATAAGTTCTTTTCAAGAAATTTTACAGCTTCTTAACCTACATTATGATACTTTGAAGTATATTGAAAGAGATAGGGTATAATTAATGGTTTTGATTAACAAAATTACAGTCTTTTATAAGAACCGTATAACTCCTAAAATCTATAACATTTTCGTGAAAAACAGGATAAAAATGTCAAGATTTATTCGTAAAAGCGCTTAAAAAGGTTATCGAAGTCTTTATATTTTTTATTTAATATAATACACTTATGCATTATCCGTCTTGGTTAAAAATAAAAGAGCCATATCAAAAAGAAAACAAATGGTATTGTCCTTATTGTAATTCGGAATTTGATAGCAAAGAAAAAGCCTATCCAAGATTGGTTATGACTTTTGATTCTTTCCAAAGATCTTATAAAGAACATCCAGATCTAAGGATTTTCTTAGATGAGCAATGGCATACAAAAGAAGGACATCCATGTACAGCTTTCTCATTCTATTTTTGGGAGGAATATGAAAAGTATAGAAAAATGGAGAACTTTCCTAAATTAGAAGATATAAAAGTTAAAGAGGTTAGAAAAAAAGATAAGAAGAAAGCTTCTGATAATGCTTTTAGTTTTTTATCATTAAGGGAACCTGAACCATCTAATAAGGTAAACGATACTCAAAAAATTAATACAAAATCTAATAACGTATCTAGTAACTTACCTTCCTATAAAGCTAGTAGTAAACCACCAAGTAACATAACAAAGAATATAGATAATAAGACAAATCAAGCAGGTATTTTTTCACTTAAAAAGCTGCTATACTCCTTGGAGGATAAAACAATAATAAAAGATAGCATTTTAATTTTAATAATCAACTTTATATTCTTTAATTTAAAGATATATCAGTTTTTTAGCCTTTCCTACATCTACGATATACCCAGGTTCTTTGACAGGATAATTTCCTTCTTTTTATTTTCAGTTCTTATAGTAAGTCTATCTAAAGCTTTTTCAAGGATATTCTTGCTATACACTGATATGCGAACCCTCTAAAGATTGGATTGAGAAATATTATAGGGCTTTCATATTTGATTCCAATCAGAAAGATATATTGTTGGATATAATAGGACGAATAAATAACTATACAACTGATCCAAACAAATTCGTAGATATAGCAGTAGCATTTGTTCAAAACATCCCCTACGACTATAATAAGTACTATTCAATAATTAGCGAAAACACGAGATTTCCTGTAGAAGTTTTAGTTGACAATAAAGGAGTTTGTAGTGAAAAGTCTTTACTTTTAGCAGGTATCTTAGCATATGCAGGATACGATGTTATCCTATTCGAGTTTGAAAAAGAAAATCATATGGCAGTTGGAATTAGATGTCCTTGTAAAAATAGCTTTAGGGGTTCTGGATATTGCTTTATAGAGTCTACATTACCAAATCCAATTGGGTATGTACCAGAAGAGTATATGGGAGGTATAAAGTTGGTAAGCATCCCAAAGGTGATAAAAGTCAGTTCAGGAAGCAGGATGTATACAAATTGTTTTTATATAGATAACGATCCAGCAACATATAAATATGAAATAATACAGAAGTTTAGAGAATACTTAGATAGAAACTATAGATTAATTTATAAAGAGGACTTAACTAGAAGTATTAACAGTCTCTATCTACCTTATGGGTATATTTCTGGAATAACTTGGAAATTACCAATAGAAAATGGGAATCCTGATATTATCGTGGCAAAGATAATAAAATGCTATATCGAGGATAAGTGTTATCAAAATATAGTATCATATGGAAACCTAAGAGCTGATTTAACTATTTATAGATATTATGGAGTAGACATTATAAATGAAGGTGGTAAATACTATTTAGCTTTGTTGTTGGCTAAATAACTCAATTTTACCATATATCTACTTCAATGATACCTTTTAGCCAATAATCCCTATCAAATTTATCCCATTCTTTTAATACATTCATTCTAACCAAATTACAAGTTGGATATAAAGGACTATTTGATGCATCTAATTCTATCCATTTATTATCTACCTTTACATCAACCCAAACATGTGTTCCTCCTATTTTCTTTTTATCTAATAAAATATAGAGTCCACCTATAAGTCTAACCTCAAAACCTAGTTCTTTTAAGTATTCTGAAAGGGTTCTATTTCTAATACCGCATTGATTATCCCATTTAGGGTTATAGTATTCCCAAAAAGGTGATTTTCCTTTTTTATTTTCATTAGTTATCCTTGCATCTATAAAATCTTTTAAGATATAAAATAAATCCTCATAAGTTTCTATTAAGTGTTTTACATTTTTTAATTCCTCCATTCTTATTTCAAAGTTTATTGGTTTTTGTAAAAGTTTTATTATACTTTTAGGAGTATCCCTAACATTTACCTTAAATAAATTTTCCTTTATTTTCTTAGTTTTTTGCCTATAATTGTTTGCTATCTCTAAGTTAACATACTTTTCTGGGATTTTTAATAAAAAAGCAGTTTTCATAAAATTTAGATTTTATGAAAAATATAAAAAGCTAAAAATTCTAGTAAGTATCACTAAACCAATAACCATTTCCACAAGGGGATAAACTTAATCTCTTTATTATCTATCCTCAAATTATCTTCATAATCCCAAGTAATTACAATTAATTCTGGGTTATTTTCCTTAAACAATTCATGAGCTTTTAATAGAGATCTAATTTCTCTTCTTTCTATTTCATCTTTAGAGTTAGCATAAGTTACCTGAATCAGTTGTTTTATGTTTAAGCCTTCTTTTATAACGAAGTCTACTTCATATTTGTTGTTTTTTCTCAGGTAATAAAATTCTAAATTTATGTTTTTATAATACTTTTTTCTTAATAGCTCTAAAAATACTACATTTTCCATATCCCTGGATATGTTTTTATTTCCAAATAACCCATATCCAACATCTATCAAATAAATCTTTCTTGGTGATACTATTCTCTTTTTTAAGGATGACGAATATTCCCTAACTAAGAATAATATCATTGCGTCTTCGAAATAAGAAATATAGCTTATTATCGTTCTTTTAGTAACTCTTATTCTCTGTTTGAACAATCTAAATAACGAATCATAAGATAAATATTTAGAATAATTATTTATTGCAAAGTATAATAGCTCGTTTATTAGATAAACGTTTCTTATTTTATATCTTTCCAATATATCCCTTTTTATTAAAACTTCCAAATATTCTTTTAGTATTCTTTCCTTTTGTTCATTTAAAACTACCTCGGGATATCCTCCATACTTTAGATATTCCTCTAAAGAACCCCTTATTTTATTATAATTTTCATAAAAAGCCTTTCCTTCAAGCATTATAGACCTAAATCTTAAAAATTCCCTAAAGCTTAAGGGTAATAAATTGTATGTTATTGATCTTCCTCTCAAGTGTGTTGCAATCTCTGTAGACAAAAGTTTAGATGAAGATCCCGTTACATATACTTCTAACCCTTTATCTAATAAATATCTAACTATTCTTTCCCAATCTATTATGTTTTGAACTTCATCCAATAAAACTATTGGGTTTTTATCTGGATAAAGTTCTTTATAAGCATCTAATATATCGATTATGTCTTCTGGTTTAGAATTATAAAAAATGGGATTTTCAAAATCGATATATAAATAATCTTCTGGATTTTTTATTAAAGAAAATAGAAAATATGTTTTTCCTATTCTTCTAGGTCCAATAATACATATAGCTCTATTCTTTATTTTTTCTATTTTTAATTCTCTTTGTTTTACATCTGAAAAGTTTCTATTATGGAATTCAACAATATATCTCTTAACTAAATCTTTCTTAATCATTATATATTATAGAGTACCAATTTTAATAATTTTTGGTATCATAAAGTATACTAAATTACATCTATAACAATAACCATTTCCACAAAAGAACAAATTATATCTCCTATGAACTTTCTATTAAAAAAACTAACTCTTTATATGAATACACCGGATTTCAAGGATGGTGGATTATACTCTCTTTCGATCGACAGTATACCATTTATGTCCTATGATCTTTACAAAACCTAACTCTTCTAAACGATAAAGTAAATATATCACGACACCTCTATTAATTCCAGTCTTACTTACAATCTATTCTAATGTTAGTTTACCATCATTTCTTAACGTTTCTAATAGAACCTTTACTTTCCCCTCATAAGTAGACTCCTCTTTGCCATAGATTCTAAGTAATTTCCATTTATCTTCATTACTTAACTTTGCTCTATATCTTAAAATACTATCCGGATTCTCTGCAACTTCTAATATTGGCCTTATTATTTCATCATATACCCTTCTCCCTCTCTCAGTTATTCTAATAATCTTAGAAGAATGGGAAAGAACGTCCCTATCCCTCAACCAATCTAGATATTATGTAGACTATGGCTATAGTAGCTAACATTAAGCAACCTTGAAAATTCCCTTACAGTCACTTCTCCCTCACTTTTATTCTTTAGATATTCAAGAACTTTTTTTGCCATTCTATAGGGCATATACCTATAGACCCTAATAACCTCCTTTTTACATTCCGGATTCTCCAAACATTCTAAGGTATCTCTTATCTTCTCTTTATTTACTCTATATGCTTTAGGTATCTTATTTCGATTAAAAGGATTTTTATATTCTATTAGGCCCAACTTCTCAAATCTTTTTAAACAAGAGTTTAATGATCCGGAAGACATATATGTTGCTCTTGCTATTTTACCAACCGATACTTCCCCTCCCTCATAAATATATTTCAATATTTCAATGGAGTTTATTGATGGTCTCTTTCCCTCTCGCCCTGAAATTTGCCCAAATAATTCCCAAGGATCTATATCCAATTCGGCACATTTCTTAAGAATATAAGAGACAAAAGGTTTCATATATTCGCCAAAAGGAGTCAGAGTATAACCATAACTTTCTGGGGTAATTTGGACTCTTTTAAGTAAGCCTATTCTTACCATAGGTCCCCCTCCCTTTGAGTTTAGAGATACATACCCCCAATAGGTTGAAGGATCGATAGGCATTGAACCTCTATAAAGTCTCTTGTTTCTCTGAAATTCTTTGTAAGATATTCCTAAACATCTTAAAAACTCGTCAAATAATTCTATTTCATTCGTATAAACTTTACCATAACTTAAACATGTATGTAAAATGGCTCTTGGAATTAAATTAACCGACTTAGACAGAATTTCCAACCTACTTTTATAGGATTCCTTTTTAAAATCTTCTAGAATATAATCTTTCTCAAGGTTTAGAATATCGTCTAATCCCATTAATATACAAATAAGGTTAAGGTTTTATTATCTTAACTTAGTAACAATCACTTCTATAAAGGTATAAACTTTATCTCTTTATTATCTATCTTTAGATATCCTCATAGTCCCAAGCAATTATAGGTTATTTATGTTGTATATTGATGTTACCAATATAATTCATCTTAGAAGACCATAACTTCTATATAGATTTTCTTTTTCCTCACTAAGCAAACCTAACCTTATACAACTCCTTGCAACTTCAGAAGAAATAGGCCTTGGCTTTGATCTCCCCATTAACCACCTTTTTATAGTATATAATTTTATACCTAGAGATTCTGCAATCTCAGAATAACTTTTCCCCATCATTCGAAGTTCTAACGCCTGGATATACTTATCATATCTCTCAAATTGTTTTTGTAAACGTGAATATATTGCTGGAATATAAGGAAGGAGCCTGTGAACATTCACCCTATAGTATCGCCCATTTTTTGTTAGCAACTTATAACATCTTAATATATTAAGCATAAATGAAACTTCAAATGACCTCCTGAATTTTAATTTTTGCATAATCTCGCCTACCGTATAGTATTCTTTACCAGATGGATCTAAAAATACTAAAAGTATTTGAGCTAGATGTAAATCTTTACCGATAAATTCTTCAGGATGTAATACCTTCAATTTTATTTTAGAGGGGAGATAAACGTCTACTTCTATTTCTCTCGCAATTTGAATAATATCTTCAAATAACCATAATTCTTCCCCATATACTACCCATTCCCTTTTAAATAATGGAATTCTTTTATGGGTTATATATTTCGAAAATTCCTCACTCTTTTTAAGAAGATATAAAGAAGGTATCCTTAAATTTTTAGAGATTTGCTCAAAGATCTTTATTTCCTCATTATTAAAAAATTCTTTAAAAGCTAGATCATTTAAAATTTCGTCTATATTAGAATAACCAAGTTTTCTGTACCATTCCTCAAAAGCAGCGGAAGGATGTCTATAGGGTTCTGTTAATTTCTTAAAAATCAACCAATAGTAATTATACATAGCTGCTTTTTCTTCATTTTTAAACAAAGTTTTAGTTTCGTTTTCTATCCAACCCTTTTCTTTCATGCTAGATAAAGCCGCACCTACTCTTCTATAAGGAGGATTATGACGATATCCATAAGGTAATAATATGCACCCTTCTGTAAGCAAACTAATAAGTGAAAATAAATCTATAAAGTATATACCATCTTTTCTTCTTTTTAATGCAGAATAAAGTATACCAGCTATATGTGTATTATAAATTTCTGCACTAACCTGAGGATTTTGGGGTTTTAATTCTATAAATCTAGTAGTGGGATAATTCACGAATCTTAAGATCTCATCTAATGAAGGTTCCTTTTTAATCTTATATTTACTTGTGTATTTAACTTTAAGCATGGTTTCTTATATTTATCTAAAAAATATATTTTTTACTACTCGGTTAAAGATAAATATTTTAAAGTTTTATAATAACGTTTCTTAAACTACATATTAACATAAACTCGTTAAAAATACCCTATTATAAGGATAGAAATTGATAGAGGAATTAAAGAAGGTATCTAATGAATATAAGGAAGACTATGGGAGGTTTGAGGAACTAAAGCTTTTAATAGAGAAGACGTATATTTGAAGAATGGAAACCATAGGGATAAGTAAAGAAACACTCTATACAATTATAGTTATTTTGTTGATAATTGCTGCTACAGCAGTTTGTACGTATCTTATTGAAAATACTAATCCACCTAGCTGTAAGCCATGCTGCTAATAACAGCTGGAGATATCGTTTATAGTAAAAGTAAGTAGATTAAGCCAAGCGCATTAGTTATACAAAAAATTTGTGTTGCATTAAGAGTATTTATTCTAACAATAGAGTATTCTATGATACTTAATTATTTGATCCGAAATTCCTAAGAAATCTCTTTATTTTTTCAATAATATAGGAATCCTTGTAGAGTAAGAGATTCTTAATAATGTAAAATTTTAATAAAAATTACTTCTCAAATCTTTATAAAATACTCATGCTAATAACTAAGATAATACCTTTAATTTAGCATCTTCAATTCTTCAAAATACAATTAAATTCATTATGTTTTTGGTTATAAAAATTTTTAAAGATTAATTTACTATTAATTAGTATAACATAGCGACAATTTTTGATGGAGGCGGAAGACTTATTTAAGTTATTTAAGTTAGCTGAAGAAGAGAAAATGGCAGTGTTATTGATTGGAAAGTATGGCACAGGAAAGAGTAGTGTTGTTTACGAGTATGGCAAAAAGAGAGCAAAAGAGTTAGAGGGGGAATTAGCAATATGGCATGAACTAAGCGAGGAAGAAAAGGAGAAAGTTATTAAAAATGCAGGAAAGTATTATGTTATTGTAGATATAAAAGGCCCTATGATTAGTCCAGAGAACTTAATAATGCCACTCCTAGTAGATGAAGAGTTAATATGGGAAACACCGTTATGGGTTAAAGTGTTTAATAAGGAAGAATCAGCAGGAATATTATTAATTGATAATATAGACATGGCCCCAAGTGGGCTACAGAGTACTTTATCCGAATTAATATTACAAAGGAAAATAGCTGAGGATAGTTTAGAATCAAAAAATTTATTAGTAGCAGCAGTAGGAAACGACTCAGGAAGTAATGAGTATGCAAACGAGATACCAAAACAATTATTAAACCGTTTCATTGTTGTAAACACAGATAATATTTTATTAAATGTTGATTACTGGGTTAAATGGGCTTTACAAAATGATATAGATAAAAGAGTTATTGATTACGTATTATACAAAAATAACCTATTTACAATGGCCAGGGAACCATTAGGACAATCAACAACCCCAAGAACACTACACATATTATCAGACATGATAAAAAATGAAAACAATATGGAATATATAGAACTTGTTAGTAAAGCATCGTTAGAAGAGCATGATGCTTTAGAATTTACAGAATTCATAAAATTATACGAAAAACTCAAAGATTTAGAGAAATATGTAAAAAATACAGAGCTATTAAACGAATTAAACGAACAAGAATTATTTATTGTTTCTATGAAAATTACAGATATGTATTTAAACAATAAAGTAGATGTAGATAAATACTTTAACTTTATTGAGAGCGTAGCAAAGAAGAGAAGAGAATACAGCTTAACAATGTATAAATACATTAAAGATATTGTAAAGAACTCTGAAAAAACAAATATGTTAATAGAGAAGATATTACAGCATAAAGATAGTGAAATGCACAAGCTATTCAATGAGCTTCTTACTTTTTCAAAGCTATAAAATTTTATTTTTTTAAAATTTTTAATTTTTGACGGCTTTCAATATTTCTAATTCTTCTGAAACATGTATCTCCAGCAACTGCATTAAGGTATATAAGAAAATTCTTTCAATATTTCTAATTCTTCTGAAACACTCAGCAGTGATAAATGAAAATCTGCAAATCTAACTTTTCCTTTCAATATTTCTAATTCTTCTGAAACGTCTTTTATACCACATATAACGATTTTGATTATGAAAGTTTCAAAACTTTCAATATTTCTAATTCTTCTGAAACCTATAGTATATAGCTCCTGTATATTCTCTACCTAAATTCTTTCAATATTTCTAATTCTTCTGAAACAAAAGCAATATCCAAATGCAACGATACATTACCCAATCAGCTTTCAATATTTCTAATTCTTCTGAAACTTAATCTAGCCCAAAGCATCTTATTTAACAACCAAATTAACTTTCAATATTTCTAATTCTTCTGAAACAAACATTAGAGACAAACCAGTATAACATAAGATTCTTACACTTTCAATATTTCTAATTCTTCTGAAACCTAACAGAACTATAGCTACAACGCTCGCCAATACTATCAACTTTCAATATTTCTAATTCTTCTGAAACTTAGGATATTTAGTAATTCTTTAGCTTTTTGTTCTGCATTCTTTCAATATTTCTAATTCTTCTGAAACCTCATTAAGGCACACTATTTAGATATAATCCTAACAATATCTCTCAATATTTCTAATTCTTCTGAAACGTTTTAGTAGAAAGAGCAGATCCTCCAGAGGGGAAGTTATTACTTAACTTTCAATATTTCTAATTCTTCTGAAACTCTTAGATATTAACTCTTCTACTTGTCCATTATCTAACAACTTTCAATATTTCTAATTCTTCTGAAACGAATAATGTTTTTTGTGTTTTCTTTTTGCATATATGCATTACTTTCAATATTTCTAATTCTTCTGAAACCTGAAAGAAAAGCTTTTGAGTCTGTTAGAAAGTTTTATGATGATGTGCTTTCAATATTTCTAATTCTTCTGAAACTAGCATGGGAGAGGTTGAATATAACCTGCTCGTAAGAATTCTTTCAATATTTCTAATTCTTCTGAAACAACTCTTTATATTCTACCTTTACTATTTCAGTTCTTATTTTCTTTCAATATTTCTAATTCTTCTGAAACGCAAACCATAGAAAATCCGAGATAATCTTCTTTTTCATCATTCTTTCAATATTTCTAATTCTTCTGAAACATTAGATTATCAGTGAGCAAGGTTATTAGCGATTTGTTTTATAGCTTTCAATATTTCTAATTCTTCTGAAACACTTAAACAAAGTGGATATAATACGACTATTGTATGAACTACTTTCAATATTTCTAATTCTTCTGAAACGAAAAGATAATAATAAAAAACGATTTACCAGAATTTATAACTTTCAATATTTCTAATTCTTCTGAAACTGTTTACGAGTATGGAAAAAGAAGGGCTATGGAATTAGGGCTTTCAATATTTCTAATTCTTCTGAAACGCTCATGAGATGGCTTTAGTTGAGGCTCACATAAGAAAAGTCTTTCAATATTTCTAATTCTTCTGAAACACCTTCTCAAACCCAGCCGTCTCAACCTTCACAGCCTCCACACTTTCAATATTTCTAATTCTTCTGAAACATTCGGTTGGATATCCTCTAAGCTTATATTATGTTGAAAATCTTTCAATATTTCTAATTCTTCTGAAACTTAAATGAGAGGTTTGAAATAACAATAGATACAAGATACAACAAAATAGAAACTTTCAATATTTCTAATTCTTCTGAAACTTATTAAGATATACAGAGTTTATTATACTTTGCCTAACGGCCAACAAGACTTTCAATATTTCTAATTCTTCTGAAACTGGGCCAAACTTGCATTTAGGCTAACATTTGCCTTAATATCAACTTTCAATATTTCTAATTCTTCTGAAACCTTTAGCAGGTTCTGAAAAAGCTTTAACTCCAGCCATTAGCTTTCAATATTTCTAATTCTTCTGAAACCTTTTATGGCATCAATTATAGTTTTAGATGTCTTATAGAACTTTCAATATTTCTAATTCTTCTGAAACAGGTTAGGTATAATAGATGAACAAACCTTAAGGACATATTTATCTCTTTCAATATTTCTAATTCTTCTGAAACCTTATATTGGTTCTGGTGGTTCTCTCTCTGTTTCAAATGGACTTTCAATATTTCTAATTCTTCTGAAACCATGTAGATATAGCAGACGCAGAATATATAACATTCTCTACTTTCAATATTTCTAATTCTTCTGAAACGAAGAGGAATTAAGAAAAGTTTTAGCATACGAAGTGTATAAGCTTTCAATATTTCTAATTCTTCTGAAACATGCTTCAATAAAAACATTATAAAACATGTATGCATATATTTCTTTCAATATTTCTAATTCTTCTGAAACGAATGGGATAGGTATCTATTAGGGAAGTTTTTTGCACTTTCAATATTTCTAATTCTTCTGAAACCATTATAATAGATTCTCTTTTCCCTAAAGCTTGATGCCACTTTCAATATTTCTAATTCTTCTGAAACGGTTGTGGGTATGCCTATAACTAAAGAGGACTTAAAAGAAACTTTCAATATTTCTAATTCTTCTGAAACTTAATGAAGTTTATAACTTATTAAGTGATATTAGAGAAGTTAACTTTCAATATTTCTAATTCTTCTGAAACGTAGAAATCATAATTATCTATCACCATATTACCGTATTCCCTTTCAATATTTCTAATTCTTCTGAAACAATGATGTTCGGGCTCTTTACTTGATAAGAGTGTCTACCTTTCAATATTTCTAATTCTTCTGAAACACAACAGCAGACATTAACAGAATTGGAAAGACAGCATCTACTTTCAATATTTCTAATTCTTCTGAAACCACATGTAGAATATCATTTTATTTGAATTTTGTTTCATGACTTTCAATATTTCTAATTCTTCTGAAACGCTCAAGTCTTACCGTCTCCGCCATGTTTCTAATTTGGCTTTCAATATTTCTAATTCTTCTGAAACCTTAGTCTAATCGCATCTTTTATGACCTATATTATTCAAAACAAGCTTAAAAACTTTATAAAGTTCTGAATGCAGATAGAAAACAAAGGTTATATAAACCCCTGCAGATATTTAAAAATATTTTCTATAAACTTCTTATGACCTGATACTTTTAGTTATATTCGTTAAAAGCCTAAATCTAGCCTTAAATTTCTTATAACACAACAGAATCCTATTATATAAATATAAAAATGTATAGATAACTGATCTATCCGAAACAATCTATACATCTTAGTAGCTATTTTGCAATTAGTATATATCGAATTCTTTCTTGACACCAATCTCTATTCTATCCTTCAAATATCCCTGACCTGGCAGAACATAAATAATAATAGAATCCTCATCTTTATTTATCATCTTCTCAAGCATCTTTTTTATATAATACAGAGTACTTTCTCTTATCTCTCCTTCAAAAACAGAGTTCTGGACATGATTTAAATACTTTTTCAAAAACTCTCTAACCTCATTTTGTCTTTCAATGGAAATATCATAGACTATTATCGCATAAACCATTCTTGTCTAATTATTTAAAAGGTATTAAAGTTAAAATTGTAGGAATATGAAAAACATCTATATTTTATCGATCGGAAAAGTATATAGAAAGAGTAATAATCTCTACTTTATTGATAAGGATAAGAACAAAAGAGTTATACCAATAGAAGGTATAAATGCTATATACATAATGAATAAGGTTAGCTTAACATCAAATGCTATTCAAATGATACTAAATAAAGGAGTTCCTGTTCATTTCTTTAAAGAAGATTCAAAAATAGGTACATTTTATTATTTAGGATCTCTTTTACCTAAACAGAAGAAACCTTCTGGAAAAGTTCATATAGAGCAAGTTAAGGCTTATATAAACGTTGAAAAGAGGTCCGAGATAGCTTTAGAGATAGTAGACGCAATAAGGTATAACATGATAAAAGTTATTGAAAAGTATAGAGAAGTTTACGATTATACAAAAACCTTAAGGAATCTGGATGTTAGGAAAGAATTTGAACAAAAAATGACGGATTGGAAGGATGCAACGAACGTTATAAGGGGTATAGAATCAAATATCTGGGTTATATTTTATGAAGCTTTGGATAAGATATTGAAGACTTATAAGTTAGAGAGGAGGACTAGAAGACCTCCTAAAAACGAAGCAAATACTATCTTATCCTTCTCAAATGCTTTGTTATATGCTACTGTACTAAATGAGATATATAAAACGCATTTGGATCCCACGGTTGGGTTTTTACATGAACCTTATGAAAAGGGAAGGTTTTCCCTAGTTTTAGATTTAGCAGAACCCTTTAAACCTATTATAAGCTGTAGAATACTAATTTGGTTAATAAATCAAGGGATAGTAAAGCCAGAATACTTTAAGAAGGATCTGATGGGTGTTATGTTAAATGAAAACGGAAAAAGAGTTGTAATAAAGGAATTTGAAAGTAGGATAAGAGAAACCATAAAGATAAAAGGAAAGGGTAGGAAATCTATGCTGATTTTTATAAGAAAACAGGCTTATAATTTGGAAAAGGCTTTGGTAGAGGATACAAAATTTAAGGCTTTTAGATTAGTGTATTAGTCTTATCCTATGAAGGTTCTAAGTTTATAGGAGAATAATCTCCTTACTATTTATCTTAAGAACCTTTACTTCTTCTTTAAATTTTAAAATACCTTTAGCCACTATAAACCTTTCTAAAGCATTTTCTACTATTATATCCGCTCTACTGTTATAAATGTCTATCAGATCAGATGGAACTAACTGATAATTTGGTATATTTATTTCATTTTTCTCTTCAATAGTACCTTCTTTGGATTCCAATTTCCAACTGTAAGCTAGATAATCATTTTGACCAGCAAAGGGATAGTAATTTATAGGATTTGGGTCAATTTCTAAATTAACTTCTTTTGGAACTAGATAAAATATATATTTCGAATTAACTATTAGTTCTGTATTTGATGGAGGTCGTTCAAAACCTTTGCTTTTAATCTGGATTATTCGCTGTATCTCTATAGTTTTCTCGAAAGTTAATAATTCGGATCCTACTAGGAAGTTCTTTAATATATTTTCTTCTTCTTTTGATTTGTTTCTTTTTTTGATTTTCCAAAAAGAAATTGGTTCTTTAAAAAAAGCGTTAAAAATTGAAAATATAGCTTTTTTTCTTGGAATTAAGAAAGTTTTTCTAGTCTTAACTGTATATGGGATCTTAAAAAATGCCAGGGGAAATTCTATTTCTAAAATATATGCCCTTTCTTTATTCATAGAATTTTAAATAATAGTTAAAGTTATTTAAGTCTAAATTTTTTAGTATATCTTCTACTAAGTTTTTTATTTCTGACGGTTTTTTGACAATTATTTTATCTCTATTATCAACCTTTAGATTTCCTACATAATCTATAACATATAGCTTCTCTTCTCCTTCTAACATATTGGCAAATTCTCTTAATTTCTCTATATCTAGTTGATAACCCTCGCTGAATCTTTCTACAACTTTTTCTATGATTTTTCCGTCTTTTTCTTCCTTAAAGATTTCATATTCTCTGTCTTTTTGATATTTTATGTTAACAAATGCTGATAAAGGTTTGATAGAATTTGTTAAAGCAACTACAACATATTTATAATTTCCTTGATTTAATTGATCGGTAGATCTAGGTAGGACGAATTTTCCTGCTAATATTATTTCTAATAGAGCTCTTAATCTTTTCTTTCTTTCTTCCTCTTTTAGTATAACCATTTTTTCGTTGCTTCTATTTTGATCTACTTTGTCAGAATTTTTAACTTCCCCCAATATGTTTTTTAAATTTCTATCTTCATCTTCTTTATCCACGACTTCTTCTTTGTGAAATACTCCGATATAATTGTATATAATTCCATAAAATCTTCCTAAGAATTTTGCCTGTTCTATCTCAAAAGGTATAGGATTTTCCCTTTTTGGAAATCTACCAGCAAATTCCGTTGTTACTGGTATAGGAAAGAAGCTTATTAAATAGGACATTTCTACAGGTGCTTTTCTTTTCCATGCACCACCCTTTTCTCCTTGACTTTTAGCTTTAGTAACCATATAACCGAATAGATCTTGATCTATATAATCTAAGAAGTTTCCACTATCTCCCTCTTGTTTTTTACCTATTTGCGTATCGCTAAGCGTTTCGAAGGGGTCTGTTTTAAATCCATAATCTCTTTCTAGAGCCAATCTTATCCCTTTTTTTATGGCTCTAGAGCTTACATACGGATAAATACCCTCTCTAGTTACAAACTTTTTAATAGTTATCCTTGTACCTACAGATTCGTCTGCATTTACGTTTCCCTCTACCTCAGTTACCACAACAAATTGTATAAATCTAGGATTTTTAACCTCTACCGATTCTTTATATTCTTGATTCATCATTTTGGTTCTCTTGGACTTTCTTTTTAGCCTTCGGAACATGTGATAGCAAACCCAAGATAATTGAGGCTTTAATTAAATAAAATTTTGATAGATCGGAAGTTCTTAAATCATATATTAACTTACCAAATTTTTCAGATAAATCTTCTGATATATCTAAACCCCTAGACTTTAACCATACGATGTCCTTTTCGAACGTTTCCGCAAAGTATTCTGGTAAATCTTCGTTTCTTAAATCTTTTGCAAATCTATCTACTAATTTTTCAGTATCCGAAGGATCTTGAAATAATTCATAGATTTTAGAACCTAATAGTTGTCCTAAATTAAAATACTCATCTAACTGATAATTTGTCATTTCTTTCATAAATTTAATTATGAAATACTTATTTAAAAACTTAATTGTTTTTCCAATTTGTTGAGAGCTTATTTCTACCAATATTTTTACCAGATTATTTATAAAATTACTGTCTAATACTTGCTTAGCTAAAAGATAATAAGAGAATATATCTGCTATTTTTTCTACTGCTTTTTGTTGATTATATTTTTTTAAGATATTATGTAGTCTAATAAGAAGTTCTAAAATATAATAAAGATTTGTATTTTTTGGATTTATTTTACCCTCTCCTAGTAGCTCATAGATCTTCAAAAAGCCAGCTTCTGGTATAACAAATAAAGAACCTTCCATTTTTTGTTTTTTCCATACTATAACCTCACTAGTTCTTTTTATTTTATACTTTAGATCGTACAGTACTATAAAAATATTTATTAAAAAGATTAAAGTATTCCAATAGTCTCTATTTTTAAAAAACTTAAGCGTTGAGAGCTTTTTAATAGTATCTGAAGGATATAGATTGTCGAATAAGTCATATATGTTTATATCTCCTTGTTGCAAGTATAAGTTGGGAACATAAAATACATATAAACCTCTATTTATTAATACAGGAAATCCTTTTTCTAAAATATCCATCATCTCTTTTTTAGACTTATCTAAATCATAAATCTCATGCTCTATTTCATATGGATTTCTATTAAGGAATTTATCTTGGGTAATTATAGATGGTACTATATAGCTATCGAATTTATTTGATGAAAATTTATCAAAAATGGCTATTTTAAAAACCTCATCTAATTCCATCTGAGATAAAATTGATAAATGCTCTTCTTTTATTAACGGATATTTATTCTTATCTAGCGGAATATTAATATTAGGGTTTTTTCTTTTAATTATTTCTCCAATTTTCATTCTAACATCTCCTTTAACATTATGTATATTGCCCAACCAGTTTACAATATACTCCTTGTAGGCAGTATGCTTCGTAGACTTTCCAAAATATATATGACCCATATTAATAAAGCATGTGTTGAAAATATTTTTAAGTTAATGATATTTAAAAATATTAAATAAATTAAATATTATCTTAAAGATATTATGCATCGTATTTTTCTCGATATTAATAAAGCAAATAGTCATCAGAATAAATCTCTCAGTCATCATATAATAGAAATAATTGAATTTTCCGAAACTTTTTATAGGCTAGGCTATAGATTTGATAAGGATCTTCTTAGATTATTAGCAATATATCACGATTTAGGGAAGTGCTACTATCTTTGGCAAAAATACAGTATTCAAAAGAATATTAAGCTAGTAAAACATTCCGGTTTATCAGCATTTATTACTTATTTGATACTTGTAAAAAATAAAATGGAATTAGGAAATATCTTAAAAGTTCCTAATCTAAATCTAAACTTAGAATTAGGAACAGATGAAATAAAATACCTGATTTATCTTATCTTAGTTCATCATAGCGATTTAAAAAGGTTGGATGCAAATGCTATTGATTCTAAATTTAATTTAGGTAGCCCTTTTGAAAAAAATATCAATCAAGTAAAAGATCTTATGGCTATTTTACCTAACACAGATGAAAGTGAATTTGAAGAGTTTAAAAATTATATCATTTCATTTAATCCTTCAGATCTAGATCTTAATACTAAATACATTAACACATATGCGGCTTTTAAAATTGCTGATAGGCTTTCTGGTAGTTTTCATAGGAATTTAAGTAAAGAAGAAATTCCAAAGATACTGTATAAATTTGGAATAACCAATATAGATTTTAATCTAAATGAGGAGGTTATTAGAAATTTGTTAAGCAATAAGGAGATATCCGGGAAGGTTGATGAAAATAGATTAAGAGAGCAAATTAAATTTTTAGAAAATGATATTAAGATACTATTAGCTCCAACGGGTTTCGGAAAGACTGTGTTCTCTATATTTAAGGGAATTACGAATAAAAAAATGTTAATAGCGTTACCTACGATAACCGCTATTAAACAATTCCTAAAAAAGACTGGGGCAATAATAAATGAAATTGGTTATTTCTCTAATAATATTGGTACTTATTTTTATTTCTATAATCCATTCAAGACAGAAGAAGAAGATGACAACCTAATACTAAATGAATACTTTTTATCTCGTTATCTTCTAAAACCGATAATGTTAACTACTGTAGACCAATTACTGTTAACTTATCTACAATCTAAGGAATATTACATAAAAAAATTTGCGTTACAGAATAGGATATTAATAGTTGATGAAATTCATCTATTAACACCAAAAATGTTGTATTTCCTTTTACAATTTCTAAAGGAGTACAGAAGTATATTTAGGGATTTCGTCTTAATGTCTGCAACTTTTCCAGAATTTTTAATAGATATAATTAGATCAGAATTGGAGATAAAAGATAGTAACATCATAAGGCTTTATAACTATTACCCGAAAAATAGAATCTGGATAGAATTTTTAAATGATGATTTTGAAATAAAAAAAGAGAAAAAAGAAAAACTGTTTGATGATATATATAAAAAATTGAAGGATATAACTAAAGATAAAAAGCCTAAAATAATAGTTTTATTTAATACTGTAATTAATGCTCAAGAATTCTATAAATATTTAAAAGAAAAAGGAGAAAATTGGGATATATTGCTATTTCATTCTAGGTACATATATAAACATAGAAAAGAAATAGAGAAAAAATTATTAAAGATTAGTAAAGCCGGGAGATTAGATAAACCTTTTATCCTAATAGCTACGCAAGTAGTTGAGGTATCCTTAGACATAGATCTTGATTACCTAATAACTGAGTCCGCTCCATTGCAGGAGTTAATACAGAGATTTGGTAGAGTATTTAGAAATAGAGATCAGAACTTACCCCCAAAAGAGCCCAACATTTATATATTTGGATTTTTAGAAGAGTCTAATAGAATATATGATAAAGAGCTGGTAAAGGAAAGTATTGACATTATTAAAGATTTTAGAAATATTGTTGATGAAGAAAAACTAGTTAAAAAATTAAATGAAAGCGAGATATATAAGAATACCTATTTGAAAGAATTTGAGGATGCTAGAAATAAATATGACGAATTTGTTGATGAATTATTAAATAAATATGCTAACAGATTTTATTACATATTCGTAGAAGAAGATGAGGAGACCTTGAAAAAAATATCAAAACTGTTAAATATAAGAGATTCTATAAACTCTTTAGTGTTCGTTAACCCAGAAGATTTAGATAAAAAAGAAGCTAAAAAATATAATAAACTACTAAAAGATTTAGAAGAGAGTAGGAAGTCGAGAGATTTCGTTAAGTTTTTTAGATCTAAACTATATCTGAGAGAATTTTTATTACCCATACCATTTTATTATATTCTACCGTTGTTAGATGTAGATAACGAGCTAGTTAGAAACGAGAAAATACCAGTAATACCACCAAAGGTTTATAGTAAGGAATTCGGGATTGATGTAAAAAAGTTAAAAGAAATTTTAGAGTCGAAAATATTTGAGGAAATAATAATGTAATGAAATTCGAAAGCTATTCAGGGGGAATTTATATCTATTACTATTTCGTATGCAAAAGAAAACTATGGTTTTATGCAAACAAAATTACTATGGAAGATACTTCGGATCTGGTTCAAATAGGAAAATACATAGAATTATTCTATAAAGAAGAGAAAAAGCATGATAGACAAATAATAATAGATAATACCATATCTCCAGATGCTATAGAAAATAAAGGAGATTTCTTATTGGTTTTAGAGGTCAAGAAATCAGAATCATTTAAAGAAGCTGCTTTATGGCAATTAAAGTATTATTTATGGTATCTAAAAAACAAAGGATTAAACGTAAGGGGAAAGTTGGTTATACCTGAGGAAAAGAAAAAAGAATATATAGAGTTGACTGAAGAGGATGAAAGAAGGATAAAAGAAATATTGAATGAAATAAAGGAAATAATTAGACAACCAAGACCTCCAAAGGTTGTCAAAAAACCCTATTGTAAGTATTGTTCATATAGGATGCTTTGCTGGGAAGATGAACTCTAATCAATCTTATATTAATTTTCAAAAATTAAATATAAATGAGATTGCTCCTAGAAGTAGTTTCCTTACAAGATGCAAAGTACAACCTAATCCATAATTACATAATCCAGGGTTTTATATACAACTTATTAAGGGATACAGAATTCGCCTGGTTGCATTCTTATAAAGGTTTGAAGTTCTTTAACTTCTCAAACATATTCCCAATAAAGGATTTTAAAACAGATGAGAAATACAAGCTAATAATTTCCTCTCCAAATAAAAAGCTCATCCAAGTATTATACAAAAGGTTAAAGGAAAATAAGGAAATAAAGTTAGGTAGCTTAGAATTTAAAATAACTAACCTAAAGACTTTTGATATAAAGTTAAGCTTTCCGTGGGAAACGTCAACACCCATTATACTAAGAAAGGAAAAAGAGGTATACTTATCAGATGGTTTCAAAATATTCATAGTCAGACTAAAAGATATGAACATACTTAAGGAGTTGGATTTTGAAAAGAAAAAGATAACAATAAATACTAATGAAGTAAAAGAGATAAAGGAAGAAGATTTAAAGTATTTAGATAAGAGTAAGTTTAAAATAATAAGGATAAAGGATGTTTACTTTAACTTTAAAAAGGATCATGGATTATTTGAATGGTTAGAAGAATTGAAAAGAAACAGTATAATAAAATATAGGTCTTTCACTGGTTCTAAATTCGAATTAGAGGATAACTTATTCGATGAATTAGAGTTTAGGAAAACAGTTTCAATAAAAGTTAGGATAAAGGAGAGGGGAGATATAGTATACATAGGAAGTCATTGGAAGAAGCTAAACGTTTTAAGGAAATTGGATAATGAAGAGAGAAGGTTTTACAAGTTTTTATTAGACACGGGATTAGGCATATTGAATTCTTTAGGTTTTGGTTTTGTAAATCCAAGGGATTAATAGTTATAAAATCAATTATCCTTTATGAAAGAACCTTTAGATAGTAAAGATCATTTGAAGAAAATAATATTAGATACAATTCCATATGAACCTCCAGAAGAGGATGAAAAGCAATTTGTAGAAGAGGACATAAGAGAAGAAGGCTATATAGACTTTGAAGAACTATTAAGGAAATATAAAAAATCTTAAATCCTCGAAAACAATTATTAATTTATGTCTAAGGAAGAAAATTTAAGAAAGGAGTATGAAATAGTGGAAGGCTTTGAGAGCTATGATATAAGGTTTGAAGATGCAAAGAAAAGGTTAAAGAAGTTTGAGGAATTCTATAACAATAATAAAAATTTCTTCGGTAAGAAAATACTGGATTTAGCATGCGGTGGTGGTTTATTCTCAAACTTTTTAGCCGAGAAAAGGCATATAGTTACGGGGGTCGATATATTAGATCCCATGCTAAAAATAGCTAAAGAGAATTCTCCAAAGAATAACCCACCAAAATACATAAAAGCAAACCTGTTAGAATTTGTACCTGAAGAAGAATTCGATACAACGATCTTCCTAGGAAACTCCATACCACATTTTTCTCCTAAGGATTTTGCAAAAGTACTGTTAAATATAAGGGAAAAGACAAGATATTTTATAATAGCTTATAGAGACTCTGTTTCTTGGGGATTTGAGGGAAGATTAAAACAAATAATAATAGAAGAAGGAAAGGATTACGATGTAATAGACCTATATAAAGGATACGATGGGGAAAAAGATTCAATAATAAAATACAGGATAATCTATCCAAAGAACGATAAGGTAGTATTAGATTATCATTTGTATAATCCTGGAATTGTAGAAGGTATTATGTTTGCAGTTGGATTTAGGTTAGTGAAGAGAGAAAAATATGGACCGATGAAATCTTTGGAAGAATATATAGATATCTACGAAAAGGTTTAAGCAAGATATCTTAAATTGAAGATCACAACGTCCCTCAAAATATAGGAATATTTATAAATATATTCAATTTATAATTACTATATGGTAGTAGATAAAAAACCTATACTGAGCTTCCCATATGGAAGGATAGTCGTAGTCCCAGATACTCCAATAGACCTTACGGAGGGTACAATAGGAGACATATATCATATATTTTCAAGAAATTTAAAAGATGGTAAGGTTCATTATACGGAAAAAACTCATTCTTCTCTTGAGAGAATTGCTGAAGAAGTTTGGAATAAACCAATTTTAAAGTATCAAGAGGTAAAACAGCTCCCAAATCCTTACAAATCTTTAGATGAAGTATTAAAGAATATTGATGGAAAGAAGGCAATAGTTGGTATCGGTAGATCTTCTTTGCCATATCTCATACATACCCTAATGCATTACGAAAACTTAGGTGAATCTGGAAACGTTTACATTTATGTACCAACAAAATGGGAAAAAAGCGGTAGACAGATACAGAGTTCCCGAATACCTGTTGTATATGCTACCATAGAAAAACTTGTAAGGAAACATAAACCTGAAAAAATAGTAATCATAGACGATGTTATGGCTACTGGATATACGTTTAGAAATATATATCATAGCCTTGAAGGAATACTAAAGGACTTGGAAATATATCTCGTACCGGTTTCCCTAGATATGAGCATAATCCTCATATCAAACCTTTCAAACTCAGGCAGACACTTGCCTATAGATAGTATATTATATAACTTCTTTACTAAGGAAATGCCATACTTCGAATATGGATTAGAGAAAGGTGAATGGAGGAATATATTAGAGAACTTTAGCAAAGTAGCTGGAAAGAGGTATAACAGAAAGGACCTAGAAGAATTATCCAAAGTGTTATCTCATACGTATCCTGCAATAGTTATAAACAGCTCTGGGGGAGAAACCTATCCGGTTACTCATCTAATAAGAGATGCTGAAGAAGAAGTTGCAAAAAAGATATATTATTCTACAGAAATTACAGATCTAATGGACTTGCAAGCAAAATATTTCCAGAATCCGTTGCTTGAACTATTAAACAAATACAAAGAAAGGATATATCATGCTCCAAGAACACTATAAAAAATTAAAATATTACCGAATAGTATCATAATTATGGAAGATGGAAAGGATAGAAAAACAAAATTTAATTTTACAGGGAGCCTCTCCGCAATAGGTTTAGGAATTGGTTTATTACTCTATGCCCTAAACATTGTAGACAGCTTCTTCATAATACCTGCGATCATGTTCATTGGAACAGGACTGGGAACTATGCTTGATTTCTTATTTAAAAGGTTCTAACCTAATTATTACATAGATTTTTGTTATATTTCATACCTACAACAATTATACTGATATATAGCTTAATTCTAGAATCGGATATTGCATTCTATTATCCATCAAACCATGTGAAAAGATAATCAGCCTATTAGAACCCTCTAATAGAGTTCCTGTTATTTCACCAATCTGTATCAGCTTCGTATTTTGTATATATAAATATCAAGCTTTTTATTATATATAACTAATTCTAAACCCGGAACTTCCCACATATAAGATATCACATAAGTCCCTTTTCTAAGCTCTTTCTTGAACTTCCTAGCCAACTTCCCATTAACGGAAGGCCATTGAAATAAATAAATAACATCATAGTTTGACAAATCTATCTTAAACATATCTCCAAACAAAACTTTACACCTGCATCTAATTATAGATATAAACCATCTTATTGGATCTATCTCTATACCTGTTACATGTGCCCCCATCTTCTTTGCTATTTTTAATACCTTTCCATAACCACAACCTAAGTCTATTAGCTTTTTTCCTTTAATATCTATCAGTTTAAAAGCCCAGATAACAGCTTTTGTATTAGAGCCACTATAACCTGCACCCCTTCTAAGAATGTATGGCCAAAGAAAATGAAAGACCAATACAACTATTACTGCTATTATAACCTGAACAATCATTTCCTAACTTTATTTATTAAATACTCAATCCATTTCCATATCTCTACTGCAAAGAAACAGATTAAACTTACCAATAAAACGTATAACCATCCTTCAATTGGTAAAGGTACTGTCTTAAACCAATCTGGAACAAGATACAAAGCGATTAGCTGTAAAACCATACTCGCTAAGATCCCTAAGAAGATATATGGGTTTATTGTAAGACTCTTCTTTACATTCTTAAAGAATGGTTCCTTCTCTTTTTGAGCCTGTATTCCATTAAACCACTGAACAACTACAGATGAAGTAAATATAATTGAGTTCACTATCGCATATTCATAAATATTTAATAGATGCATATATAGAAATAGATTTGTCAATCCCATTAACAATCCAAAGTAAAGTATTCTAGCCATTTGATACCCATCAAAGAATAACTTTTCCGGTCTCCTAGGTAACCTATCCATTACATCTGTTTCCTCCTTACAAAGCGGGAATGTCTTATCCTGGACCCCATCCGTAACTAAGTTAATCCATAGTATTTGAATTGCAAATAGGGGTAAAGGTAACCCCAATAGAATACTTAAAGAGATCAGTATCACCTCCCCAATAGAGGTTGATATTAAATAGTATACTACTTTCCTAAGATTATCTGCAATAACCCTTCCCTGCTTTATTGCGTCTATTATAATTCTCAAATCGTTATCAACAATCACCATTTTTGCGACACTCTTAGCAGCTTCTGTTCCAGACCCCATTGCAATTCCTAGGTCAGCTACTCTCAATGCTGGAACATCATTAACCCCATCACCCGTAACAGCAACTATCTCATCGTTTTCCTGCAAGACTCTTACAACTCTATATTTATGCTCCGGTAAAGCCCTTGCAATAACAGTTGTCTTCTCTAAAACCTTATATAACTCTTTATCATCTAAGGAATCTATATCTTTTCCTGTTAATATCAAATCTCTTTCCCTCCATATACCGACCTCTTTTGCTATAGCCTTTGCCGTTAATAAATGATCTCCTGTAATCATGATTATCCTTATCCCAGCCCTTCTAGCAACCTCTACAGCTTCTCTAACCCCTTCCTTTGGGGGATCATAAAATCCTATTAAACCAACTATCCTTATTTTCCATTTACTAAAATCATCACCGTTCCATTCCCCATAACCAAAGGCTAAAACCCTCAAACCGTTCTCCGTCATCTTTTCCAAAATTCTATCAAATTCTTTTAGATCCCTATTTATTGCTATTTCCTTCAAGGATTCATATGCTCCTTTTATAAACAAAGTTTTCTTTCCTTTAAACTCGTTTATAGTGGCCATAAACCTATGCTTTACATCAAATGGATACTCCTTTACCCTAGGATACAGAGATCTTATCTTTTCGTATTCTTCCCCCAACCATTTAGCCAATGCTCTATCTATAGGATCACCATGTCCATCTCTAAAGTTATTACATAAAGCCGAAACAACTTTTAGCATTTCCTCATCCTTAGCAAAAACCTCCTTAACAGCTAATTTTCCCTCTGTTATCGTACCTGTCTTGTCTATAACTATTGTAGTTGCGCTCCCTAATACTTCAACAGCAGGTAAATATCTAACCAAAGTCTTCCTTTTGCTTAAAGCTAGTGCACCTACTACTAGCGTAAGTGTTATGACTATCGGTAAGCCTTCTGGAACAGAAGATACGAGTTGTGATATTAAAATCATAGCTATCTCAAGTATTCTCCTACCCTGATAGTATGCTATAATTCCTACAATTGTTAAAAAGAAGATTACAAAGATAACATATCTTCTCGTGAATACCTTCAAAGCTTTAATTACAGGACTCAAAGGAGGTTTTTCCTTAACCTTTTCAGTAATCCTAGCAAAATATGTCATCTTTCCCGTTCTAACGACTACACCTATACCAGACCCTCTAACAACGGTTGTACCAGATAGAGCCATGTTCTTTAATTCATAAGGTAAGGTTTCTTTGGGAAGTATCGCGGAATGATCCTTTTCTACAGGGATAGATTCTCCAGTTATGGAAGATTCATCGATAAGTAAACCTTTGCTATCTATTAACCTTATATCTGCTGTAACTAAATCCCCTTCTGATAAAACCACTATATCTCCGGGGACTAGTTCTGAAGAAGGTATTTCTACTATCTTACCTTCCCTTATAACCTTAACCTTACTCTCCGTAAGCTTCTTTAGGGACCTAATAGAAACTTCTGCCTTTATCTCCTGAAAATATCCTATAACCCCATTTGCAAAAACTAAAGAAGTTATAACAAAGAAATCCTTTATTTCACCTACCAATAAAGATATTAAAGCTGCTATTAAAAGGATATATATTAAAGGACTATTGAACTGTCTTAAAAATATTTTCCATCTATTTATTTTCTCCTCTTCTAATGTGTTCTTACCATAAATTTGGATCCTCTTTCTAGCTTCTCCCCAACTTAAACCATCAAGAGAAGAACCTAAACTATTTAATATATCTTCTACTTTTAAAGAATGAGGTACCTCTATTATATCTCTATTCATCATAAAAGATTATTTTTATATCCCTTTTAGGCTTTTCTATCCTTTCAAAGATATAAGTTACTATATAACTCCCGTCTTCATTCTGTTTATATTCCTTCAAGTATACTTTCTTTCCTATCCTTTCTTCTAAGATAACCCTTAGATCTTCAAAGTAATCATAAGCCCCACAGGTAAAGCAGATATGACCTCGAAACAAGATATCAAATTCCTTATCCCTGATCCCTAATAGTTTACATTCTGAGTTAAACTTAAGGTTGAAACCTTCTATAGCTTTTTCGATCAACCCTTTATACATGATACAATGTATCAACTATTACTAATTTATAAATATGCTGAGTATTCAATTCTAGATGGAGGTTAACAAAAAGGAGATAATAGATATAGCCCTAATCATATCTATCATTATTGTAGGGATGTTGCCTTTGTTCTTCTATCAAGGGTTTATGGAAGCTAGCCTCAAGAAAGAGTGTTTAAAGGCTACCATAAATGCAATAAAAATAGAGATAAATAGACATCTTGAATGGTTAGAGACATCGGATGTTGAAAATAGAGGAGAAATTTTGAATAGATTAAACCAATTGATAGTTGATTTAGAAAAATACAAAGATATGAAAATAGAAGAATATACTATACCAGAGAAGAGGGAGGTTATAGGATGGATAGAAGGATCATACAAGATGGATAATTTGCTATACATAGAGAATATGACAAGATCTGGTCCCTTCTACCATATAGTCGGAATTAGAGGAAACGCTACAATCGAACCAAACAAAAAGTATTTAATGACAATATATTTAGTATATCCAAGATACTACCCATTTGAAAGCTACTATGTATATGTATACAAGTACTAAGGAAATTTAAAGCGCCTTATCTATTTTTTAACTTTTTCCCAAGGTTCTATTCCTCCCTCAACTATTTTAAAAATAGGATTTACCTCCAACTTATCAAGATCTATATTTTTTAATTCTTCATATTTCTTGCTATCCCTCCTTTCTAACTTCTTTAACAGATGATAATATTCATAAACTACCTGACCTTTAGTTATAGGTAACCTTTCTTCTACCTCCACAGGAATTATCTTATTCAAATTAAACCTATAACCTCTTCTAATAGCTTCTAGATATATCTGATGAAGATAAGCGTTTATATACAACAAAGGATCTTTAGACTTCCTAAACCTAATTAATTGAGGATGGTTCTTATAACCTTTTGTTCTACCTTCCAAAACCTTTTTGGCTAATAATCCTTCCCTCCAAACAGCCAATAAACCTTTCCTATCCAAATATTTAGGATGTAAAGACCATAATCTCATAAAAAATAAAAAAATTAAATTTCCAATTCATTCTTCCATAAGCCGTGTATATTACAATAAGAGAATGCAATTATCTTTCCTTTCTTATTTCTACTAAACCAGAACTCTACTATTGGCTCTGTATATACATCATACTCTCCATGAGCTCTGAATTCTGCTTTATATACTTCTACTGGATAGGGATTTCCCTCTGGCCAGAAGAATACCTGAATCCATGCTATATGATGCTCCTTAGTATTTGGATGAGGGATTTCCTTTCCTACAGATACTCTAACTTTTACCTTATTATCCTTTTGCTCTAATACCTCTATTACTGGTACATGTTTTTCAGTCTTCCAATCAGAGGTTTGGAACATATCCTTCACTTTAGCTCCTCAACTTCCTTTTTGCCTTTTTCTATTTCCTTAACTTGTTCGGGATCTAACCTCTTTAATACCTCTAAGAACTATCCTACGTGAGTCTTCTCTTCTCTAGCTATCTCTAAGAAAACTTTTCTTAAGGTTTCGTCTTCAGCTAATGATGCTAGCTGTTCGTATAAGTTTACTGCATCCAACTCTGCAATTAAACCTATCCTTGCAAGTTCCGCATCTCTAACTTTTCTATCTTTTATTTTATCAAATCCTTTTGGTATTTCAGAGATCATTGTTGTTTCTTTTTCTTCTTACACGCCATTATAGTTTTTTATGACAGAACCACCAATCGAAGCATTCAATTTCGCCTTTTTTAGCTCTCTTCTCTCTATCCTCCTTATCCTTGATATTAGAAGCTGGTGGTATTATTACATCGTTTCCTACCAAGGACGAAGACTTCCATTCTAATTTATCTACATACCAGTTAGCTGGAGTTGCAACTTTGTTCTTATCTGCAGTTTGTAATGCTAGAACCAATCTATATATTTCCGTTATATTTCTTCCCGTTTCCTGTGGATAATAAACTATTGCCCTAATTACCCCTTCTGGATCTACAATAAATACGGCCCTTACAGTATTAGTACCCTTGTATGGAGATATCATACCCAACTTCTTCGCCAATTCTCCCTGATCATCTGCTATTATTGGGAACTTTACTTCCACTCCAAGCTTTTCCTTTATCCACTCTATCCACTTTATATGAGCAAACACTTGGTCTATAGACAACCCTATGAGCTCTGTATTTATTTCCTTAAACTTTTCATGCATCTTTGCAAACTCTACAAACTCTGTAGTACAAACTGGTGTAAAGTCTGCTGGATGGCTAAACAAAACAAACCACTTTCCCTTAAAGTAATCTGGTAGCTTTATCCTTCCGTGTGTTGTTGCTACTTCAACCTCTGGAAACTTTTCACCTAGTACGACCATATTATTTTATAGTACTAAAACCTTAAAAATTTTTACTATCATAGTAAAATATGGTACGAAAACCGGAGATAGATAACATAGATGAAAGGATATTAAACTTACTAAGGGACAATAGCAGGTCATCGTATACAGAAATAGGAAAAATGCTAAACCTTTCAGAGGGGGCCATAAGAAAGAGAGTAAGAAAGATGATTGAAGAAGGAGTTATAAAAAAATTTACAGTAGTAATAGACTATAAAAAGGTTGGAAAAGTAGAATCATTAACGGGAATTAACGTTTCTCCAGAAGGCTTATTAAAAGTAATAGAAGAAATAAAGAAAATTGACAAGATAGATAAGATTTATATAACAAGCGGAGATCATACTCTAATAGTTGATATAGTAGCTAACTCTTTTGAAGAACTAGATGAGATTCATAAAAAAATAGAAAGTATAGATGGTGTTATTAACGTTTATCCTGCTCCAATACTAGAGATCATAAGATAATACTATCAATCCAATCTAATATCTTATTAGCTACATACTTCGCTCTCTCTGAGATCTTCCCCTCATATAGAAGATCATTAAGGTTATGAGTACCTCCCCTAACAAAATACAAATCCTTTTTCTTAGATCTTATCCTCTCATATAAATAATAAGCACTTCTGAAATACAAAAGCTCGTCCCTAGTACCCTGAACGATTAAGGTCGGTAAATCTACTCTACTAGCATATAAAAGTAAGGAACCATCCAAAAATAAGCCTAGTTTAAGTATTTTTTCTAGATCAAGGATCCTACATTTGGTTAAACCCAAAATTATCATCCTACCAAACATACTACTCCTAATATCTCTAGGAAAGAACTTCTCTATATTCAATTTCTTCCTTCCTGCGAATATATATTTAACTAAATAAACTAAAAAGTAAAAGGAAATCCTTCTATCGATCTTGGGTAGAACAACAACCGGAGGACTTATTAAGATAATCCCATTTATCTTTGGTTTTCTAAGAGTATAATATAGTAAAGCATAACCAGTTCTAAGGCTATATCCTAATAAAAAAATCGGCTTATTCAATCCCTTCAAACTTTTAGGGACATAGTCTATATTCTTTAGGTTCCTATACAAGAAGGGCTTCGTATTCTTAATCAGGTTATATCTTTCTATTTCAATAGCTGATAAAGTATAACCTCTTTCGTTAGCAAGTTTAGCGAAGTTGTGAAAGATCTTACTATAGGAGCATATACCATGTAAGGCAACTATTATAGCTTTCTCCTTCTTTGCCCTCCATACCTTAACATTCCTTAATCCCTTAGAATCCAAAACCTTTTTCATTTTAATCTATTAATCATCCTCAAAGTTTTAATAATAATCTAGATTCCATTGGAGTGTAGAAAGGATGTATTGAGGGTATCGGAAGAAAAGAGAGTTCCTTTAAGAGAGGCAGCATATATATTAGCTGTTGATAGAATAGCAACTGCAATAAGAAAAAGAGGACTTGGCTAATTCTTTCTTTTCCCATATCAGGGATAGTTTTTAAAATTTTAATTAGGAAGAAATATTAATGGTGTATGGGTGTTGAGTTATATATAACAGATACTCTAAGGGGTGAGAAGGTAAAGTTTGAGCCTTTGAATCCACCCATAGTAACCATATATCACTGTGGTATAACTCCATACAATTATTCGCATATAGGACATTTAAGGGCAGAGGTTGCAGTTGATCTATTGAGGAGAACATTAAGGTATTTTGGGTATATAGATATAGCAGTAAGCAACTTTACGGATATAGATGATAAGATAATTAGAAGGTCGAAAGAGGAAAAAGTGAATTGGGAAGAGATCCCCGAAAAATACATAAAGTATCATCTAGAGGTTACTAGAAAAATAAATAATCTGCCATTTTATGTTTATCCAAGAGTCACAAAACATATTAAAGAAATAATAGATTTCATAAAGGAACTAGTAGATAAGGGATACGCATATGTAGGAAAAACTGGGGTATATTTCGATGTAGATAAGTATCCCTATTATGGCCAACTATCTAGAAGGACTGAAAAAACCTTATGGGAACAGGAAACAGATGTTTTACAAGATAAGAAGAATTCGTACGATTTTGCATTATGGAAGTTTAGAAAACCGGATGAACCTTTTTGGAGTAGTCCATGGAGTGAGGGAAGACCAGGATGGCATATAGAGTGTTCTACTATGTCTACAAGATATTTGGGTAATCAGATAGACATACACTCAGGTGGAACAGATTTAATATTTCCTCACCATGAAAACGAGATAGCCCAATCTGAAAGTGCATTGGGAATAAGACCATGGGTAAGGTATTGGTTCCATATCGGAATGATTACCATAAAAGGTGAGAAGATGAGTAAATCCTTAGGCAATATCATACCAGCGATGGATGCTATAGAAAGGTATGGAGCAATGGAATTAAGGTATTACATGCTATCAACACATTATAGAAAACCATTAGACTTCAATGAAGAGGATATAAGCTCAAAGATAAGAGAATACAAAAGCTTAACATCAACTATATCAACATTATTAACTATCTTTGGAGAACTGGAAATTAATGGATATTTGAATGATGAAGAGAGAGAAGTCTTTAATAAAATAATTGATTATAACAGAAAGTTTGTTATGGCAATAGCAGACGATCTAAATGTATCAGAAGCAAATAGAATATTAAATGAAGCAAATAGTTTGATAAATAAAGAAGTCTTACAAAAACCTAAATATTCTTTGGTACTAGCATCGATCAATTTCTTCAAAACAGTAAACCAATTTTATGGGGTTTGGGATAACCTATTCTATGGAAAGAGAGAAAACGTAGAGATAGTATATAAGCTAATAGATATATTGATGGAAGTTAGATCTAAATTAAGGGAAAACAAGTTCTATGAGTTATCCGATTACATAAGAAATAAATTGGGAGAATTGGGAGTTATTGTAAGCGATAAAGGAAAGGAAAGCTTCTGGAAAATAGAAAAGTTATGAGCCTTGAATGGTCTTTTATAAAACAACATTATTTAAAGGATGAAATAAAGGATCAAATAATAAAATATTCAAAAGACAGATGGATTGCCTTAGAAAACACTGTTGGAAGTGAAAGAATATTTCATAGATATTTTAGAAATAAAGAACCATTAAAGATTAGTAATGAAGTTGAATACAAGAAGCTGTTTTTAGAATTTAAATTTAGAACAATCTATGCATCAATAAACTTGTATAGAAAAATAGATAAAGATTTGTTAAAGGACTTAAATAACATTTATGCCGTAACCCCAATATTTGATATAGATGGATCACTAGATGACTTAGAAATAATGAAAAGGATTGCAGAAATAATAATATCTGAATTGGATAAGTACGGAATTAAAAGATCCGCATATTTAGTTTGGTCAGGTAGGGGAATTCACATACATGTACATGAAAAGGCCTTTACTTTGAACTATCATCCATTAGATATCGCTTTTTCTATAGTTGACTTTATAATAAAGAGAACTAAGGATGAGATCGCTAAGGAAATTATAAAGGCAAAGAATACTGATAGAGAGCTAAAAGTTGAAAATAAAATAGATATACAGAGAGTATTTACAGTACCTTTCTCATTCCATAGGTTCTTAGACTTTGTATGCGTACCTTTTAAACCGAATAATTTGAACAACTTTGATTTAAGCTGGGTAAACCCAAATAACTTTAAATATGATAAAAACTGGTATGAATTTGAGGAAGGAGAGGGAAACGAATTGGCCGAAATTGCAGTAAAGGAATCAAAGGGTTATACGGGTACTCCTTCGGTTACGAGGTTTTTAGAAAGAAGACCCATAATTACCCCTAAAGAAGTTTCAAAGATTAGAAAAAAGGAAGGGAAAATAGGAAGGTTCCAAGTAATGGGTTTATTACAGGCTGCAAGATATTATCTGTTAAAAGGAGATCTAAATAAGGCTAAATCCTTTGGTTTAAATAGGGCAATATTTTATGCATGGGCAAAGTATTACAGACCTGTTTATAAGTTTTCTAAAAAAGCTTATTATACTAAAGTTTTAAAAATAGCCGAAGAGCCTGAGGAGAAGTTTGAGGTAATTGGAAATGAAAAAGCACCTTTAGGACCTAACGGTTGGTTTATGATTGGAGATAGGGAACAAACACCTGAAGAATTTGATAAAAATATAAAAGAAAAAATAGAGCAATATACTGATTTTGAAAACACATGGAAGGCTGCAATAGAATATCTAAAAAGGTTTCCTGAAGAAGTATTAAAGGATCAGCAGTTATTCTTTAAAAAGGTTTACGAACCTGTAAGGGATAAGTTTGAGGAAATAATAGAAAAATACGGAAAAGTAAATGAGGAAAAATAAACAAGAAAATTAATAGATAATATAAAGCTAAATGAAATCTTTATATACAATAGGTACTACTTATTCCTTACAAACAGCATATTTTTTTATTAAAAGCCTCATGTAGGTTTAGAATTTATCAAAGCCCCGGCCGGGATTTGAACCCGGGACCTGCGGATTACGAGTCCGCCGCTCTACCGCTGAGCCACCGGGGCATATTTTTAAAGAAATATTATTAACCTTCATAAATGATTGCAAGGAACTTCGATATATTATCTAGGGAAATACAAAAACTAAAGGACGTATTAGTAGTAGCAGATAACGATTTAGATGGAATTTTTTCTGCAAAACAAATGAAAATAATATTAGATAAACTAGGAATAAAAAATGAAATAGTAATTAGGAATAGAAACAATAGCTTTAAAGAGCTATTTGAAGAGTTACAAAAAATAAACAAAGATGAAATAATCCTATTGGATACACCTATGCCAGATGAATACCTATTTGAACTAGTAATGAACAAAAAAGTAATTTATATAGACCATCATAAAAAAGAATTACCGAAAGATGTTCCGGAAAACCTAGTATATTTTGATTATAGAGCAATATCTGGAGAAGATATAGCAACTAGCGTCTTAGTGTATAAGTTAGGAAAAAGGTTAATACCAGATTTTAGTAAATATTCTATATTTGCAATGATAGGGGCAATTGGGGATTTTTCATACGATCACGAATTACATATAGATTTCGTTACTAATTATAAATACCTCTACAATAATACTTATTTTGTATTACCTTTCTTCGATCTAATAAAGATACTAGAAGGTCTGAACCATAAAGAATTCTTAGAGATTTCCCTGGATAATCTTTTGTATATTGTTGATAGAAATAAGAAAAAAATCGCTAGGGAAATATCAAAATATTACAAAAAATTATTAAAATTTGAAATAAAATTAGATAATGAAAAGTTATTAGTCTTAGAATGCAAAAAACCATCGATAACTACTACCTTCTTTTCTAATATTTATCCAAATAAAGTTATAGTTGGCTATTCCATCAAGAGATTCCTTATATTTAAGAAAAATACAGTTTCTGTATCCCTAAGGACTTCTAGAGACGATGTTGATTTAGGAAGTATTGCAGAAGAATTTGCAAGGAAATACGGAATAGAAGGGGGAGGTCATAGAAAAGCCGCTGGAATGTTAATAAATAGAATGGATTTAGAGAAATTAATTAGATTTGTAGAAGAAAGAATATAATTAATAAACTCTAAAGAAATTATAAAAATTGCATTATTTTCCTGCTATATATCTTAAGATTTCTGCAGAAATTTGTCAATAGTCTTTTTTAAAATATTAAAATATTTATGAGAATACTCATCAAAGAAACTTTTTGGAATTCTTTCTTCAAATCTTTTCTCTCTAACAGAAGGATCAAATGGACCCTTCATAAGGTATACTATAGATATAAAATGTGGAAGAAGATTTATTACCTCTCTTATTGTTGCGTTTCTTAATGATTTACCTACAGTATAAAGCTCTCTTTCTGAAAGCATTGAAACATTCATTGAACTAATGGGAATATATGTATCGTGTAATCCTCTATATAAAAATCCCATAAGAAAATATTTCAAATATTTATCCCTCTTTATTCCAAACCTTTCTTCTACAAAAATTGTTTCCATACCATCACCAAAGTATTCTAAACCACATATCTCTCTAAGAAAATTTTCTATCCCTTTAGAAACATAAATTCTAACCTCAATAGGATACAGAACTTTGGACAAAAAAACATAAATAGAATAATAAGATTTCCTGAACTGAGGATTTATCTCTGCTCCATCTTGAATAAAAATCTCAAATCCATTTTTTCTTGCAATAACTCTCGCTATTCTGACATTAAAATCAGAAAACTGAGTTTTTTTCTCTATATCTATCTTATCTATAATATGCACAAGTTCATGAAAAAGAATCCTAAGTATTTCTCGGTTAGCATAATTAGCAAATAGATTTCTACTAATGTCTATAATTTCGCTATCCTCAACTTGAAGACCTAATTCCTGATAAACGCTTCTTTTTAAACTTTCCCATAATTTAGGATAACGAATAAGAACTTGATCTAAAGTCAAAGCCTCTTCAAAATCTTCTATTGAAGGAGGTAAAACTACAATTCTAAGTCCTTTTATTATTGGTGTATATGGAATATCATTTCCATCAAAAGGAGAATCTACAACAACAGCATCTGCCAAATCTACTTCATTTCTATATTGAGGAAAGTATTCAACAACAAATTCTTTTGCTTCCCTCCATGCTTTTGCAATATTATCCATATTTCTTTATACCGATATGAAAAACATTTAAGTCTTACTGTTAGTTTAAAAATTATCAAATACTAATAAAAAATTAGAGAATAATTGAAAATATAAAAAAATATTAACTCTATAACCTTCTTCCCCTCTTTCCACCCTTTCTCCTACATCCGTCGTGTGGAATTGGTGTTACATCTTCTATAACACCTACCTTCAATCCCGATGTAATCAATGTCTTTATGGCAAACTGTGCAGCTACTGTAGGAACCCATGGACCGTTATGTCCACCAGGTGCTCTTAGCCTTATATGAACTGCCGTAATACCCTTTTCCAATGCTTTTTGTGCGGCAAGCTTTGCAGCTAGCATCGCTGCAGTTGGTGTTCCTTCCAACCTATCAGCATGCACAACCATTCCTCCACTTCCAACAGCAATCGTCTCTGAACCAGTTATATCTGTGATATGAATGATAGTATCGTTTTTAGACGAGTAAATATGTGCAATTCCCCATCTCTCCTTTTTCTTTTCAGACATAAGATTATTTTTATAGAGAACCTTAAAAAGTTTTCAAAAGGAAAGCCTGAATCATATCAAAAGTTAAAAGTATTTTAAATAGCTAATAGTCAAATAATATGCCGCCGTAGCTCAGGGGTTAGAGCGCCTGGCTCATAACGGAAGTTATGAGCGATGATCGGTGATTAGTGGGAAACCAGGAGGTCGGGGGTTCAAATCCCCCCGGCGGCATAAATTTTAATTAAACTTTAAAGCTATATTTTTCTTATGAGGATCTTAGAAAGGATAGATTTGCTAAAAGTTGGAGTATTTTTGATAGGTATCAGTGCCCTTATAATAAGCATAATTCTATTACACATGTATATAACACAGCAGCAGAAATATGATATAAAGGATTTCTATGTAAATTGTCTAAAGGAACCTAAAGGCTTCTCAATAACAATAGACGCTTACTCTACAGACTTGAAGAATGTAAGGGTTATTAACGATAACATTACTCTATGTGAGTTTATTGAAATACCTAAGAGATCCCAAGAAGTTTGTAAAGTATCGGGAGAAGGGACGTATATTATATCTGCGTTAATAGATAACAAAGAAATTAAAAAGGTAGTATATTGCAGAAACTATTCCTATATTCCTTTGGATTAACAGCTATTCCAAAACTGCCTTTTTTATGATATATTCCCCCTCATAACTTCCAAGAATCCTTTTTTCAGCTTCTATTATCCTAATTCTCTTCCTAAACAGTGGCATATATAAGACAAAGGTTTCATATTCCCCACCTTCTCCAACCAAATTAGCCCTAGCTCTTTTTAAATATTCTAAAAACTCTTCATCAATTTTTCTACCTAAAAACTTTTCTTCAAACGGATATATAGCTATTCTAGTTACTATTACCTCAAAACCTAATTCTAAAATCTCTTTGATTATTTCCTCTTCATCTTTTTGCCATAAAGGAGCGATAATCTGCAAACCCAATTCTTCAAAAATCCTCTTAAACCTATCAAACTGATAGCTAGATTTTATAGCACCTGTAAAAACCCCTTTAATACCATATTCCTCTCTTGCTTTACTCAGAAGATCCTTTAATACTCTCATCTGCCTCTCTTCATCATCCTCAGAATAATCATAAACTAAAGGTATTCCTAAAGCTTCTGATTGCAGCTTTACTAACTCTGAGTTAGGATAATGGAACAACATGCTCTCAGAAGACTTTGGAATAATGGTAATCAAACATTTTACATCATAAAGTTTTGATGCATAATATAAGGCTAGATTGGAATCCTTTCCACCAGAATACAATACACCTACTTTCATAATAGAGATTGTTTAATATATTCTTAAAGCCGCGGCGGGGATTCGAACCCCGGATATAAGAGGGTCTGCAGCCCTCCCCCTTAGGCCGCTCGGGCACCGCGGCATATATTAAATTTTTTTACATAAAAATATATAATGGTTGAAAGGGATCACTTTTACACTTTCTGTATAATAAATAAGGATCTCGTAAAGAAATCAGAAGTTTCAAACTTCCTATTGTTCATGGAATTCTTAGAAAAAACTCTATCGGAATTCCCAAGGATTCAAGAAGAAGACTTTGAGTTAATAAAGTATTTACTATCAAACTTATATCTAATATTTGCAAATCAAAAGTTTGGGGAAGATTTCTTGAAATATGTTGTATATTTAGAAGAAAAGGCAAAAAAATTGGAGGAGGAAGGCAAAAAAATTGTAAAAGACTTTATAGATTTTTCTTCAATAGAAGATCAAACAATAAAAGAATTAAATAATTTGAGGATAAATGCAAGAATATTGGAGAACCTTTTTTGGAATGCTGCAAGAGAGATTAATAGGAAAGAAGGGATAATCCTAGTTATCCCACAATTCCTGAACGTTTTATCTAAATTCGTTTTCTGGTACATCGCAGTAAATTTCAAAGATAAAATAAAATATATAAGGAGGGACTTTAAAGAAGTTAAGTTTAATGAAGAACTATACAAAAAGTACTTAGAAACTTATAAGAAAGTTACTCTAGATGATTATCTATGAAATTTCATATAATAACCATAGGTTGCATATTGAATAGATCTGAATCTCAAAGAATGAGATATTTACTTGAAAGAGAAGGACATGAATATACTGATAACCCTGAAGAGGCAGATATATTGATTATAAATACCTGTACTGTTAAAACACCATCCGAAAACAAAACTTATAGATTATTGAGGGATTATAAAGACAAAAAAATAATATTAACTGGCTGTTTGATTCAACATCAACCAGAAAAGTTTGAAAGTTATCCTTTAGTCGGAATTTATGAGATAGATAAAATCGTAGATGCAGTTAAAAACCTATTAAGTGGAAAAATTGTAAAATACTTGGAAATAAAGAGAATCAACAAATTGAGCATTCCATCCATCGATAAATATCCGATTAAGATTATTCCAATTCAAGAGGGTTGTTTATGGAACTGTGCCTATTGTGCAACAAAACTGGCAAGAAGTTTATTACAAAGCTTCCCACCAAGAGATATATATTTAGAGATTCGAGATGCTGTAAAGAAAAACTTAAGGATGATATATTTTACTGGAACAGATCTAGCTGCTTATGGAATAGATTTAGGGATAAACTTGGCAGATTTATTATATAGAGTAAGAGAGATAGCTGGAGATTTTTATATAAGGGTTGGTATGGCAAATCCCGGAATAATAAATAAGTTCATAGAAAAGCTATTAGATTCCTATGATCATCCAAGGATACTCAAGTTCTTCCATATCCCAGTACAATCTGGATCTAATAGAGTTTTGAAAAGCATGGGGAGGGGATATACTATCGAAGAGTTCTACGAATTAGTTAAAAAAATTAGAAAGAGATATTATGAAGCTAGCCTAGCAACCGATATAATAGTTGGATATCCTACCGAAACTGAAGAAGATTTTAAGAAAACATTAGAAATGATAGAAGAAATTAAGTTTGATGTAATAAATTTGTCTAAGTTTTGGCCAAGACAAAAAACTCCTGCATTTTATATAAAACCTTTAAAAGGTGAAATAGTTAAGGATAGGTCCAGAACTGTTAAAAGATTATTCGATACAACTGCAAGGGATAGGAATAAGATCTGGATAGGTTGGGAGGGATACTGTATTGTAGAGGATAGAGGAAGAGGTAATAGTTGGGTATGCAGGAACTATGCCTATAAACAAATAATAGTAAAGAACAATGAAAACCTGTTAGGAAAAATATTGAAAGTTAGGGTAGAAAATGTTACTGCTGTAGATTTAAGAGCAAAGATTATTGATAAAGTTGAGGATCCTTATCCTGGAATTTTGGAAGAAAAGAAACTATATTAAATCTCAAACACTAATGGTTTCTTATGAATGAAGAAAGAAACGTTATAAACTTCTGTATTACCAAATTTATAATACCAGTTTTTTGCAAAGTGTGAATGTCCATGAAATGCTAAAATTATTTTATTTGAGTACTTCCTAACTAATTCTTCCATTTCCCTTGAATAAAGACCGAATACATAGCCCGGATCCCCCTTTATCGTTTCTAAACAAAAAGAATAGTGGGATATAAAAACAACCTTCCCATCTATGTTGCTAAGTATATCGTTTAGTTTTCTAAGCATTAAATCCTTTTTGGGATAAATTATAGATTTCCTCCAATCTGGAAATCCAGAAGTACCAACGAAATAAATATTACCTATTTTTAAGTATTCGTTATCCAACCATCCCATAAAACCGTATTCCTTTTTGTATTTCTCCCAATTATTTGGATGTTCGTTATTCCCAAAAACAGAAATTATCTTTATTTCACCAAATTTCTCTCTTAAGATGTAATAAAGCTTTTTTAGATAAATATGATTATCTCTATCTACAGTATCACCAGCGAATATAAATACCTCTATATCCCCTAAACCTTTAATGGACTCCTGAAAAGCCTTCAAGTACAATGGAAGATGGAGATCCGATGTAACGGCTATACGCATATAAGACTACCTAACTGCAAATTTTTTATATGTATATATAATATATAATATATGGCCGAGATAGAAGTAGAGATAATAAGACCTGTAAATCCTGCTGGTAGAAGCTTTATAACGAACGTCTATGGAGCCGTAGCAGCTAGAGACAGGGAGATTATAGACAAGTATAAGAGGGAGTTCACAAAAATCGTACAAAGATTAGGATTTAAGATAGAGGAAACAATAGGTACAGGAAAGCTAATTACGGGAAAGATAGTATTGGTAGTTGATGAAAATAAGAAACCATTAAAGGCTTATTCATTAGAAATAAGTGTTTGGAACATAGAAAAAACTTTAAAGGAGAAAATAGAGGTAGCTCTGTAACCTTTTTAAATTCCTAAAATTCCTTATTATTTTTTATGAAGAGTATTAAGGATATTAAGGATAAGATTTTAAAACATGATAAAAAGGTTAATGAACAAGAAATAGAGATTTTAAATAATATAAAAGGAGAAATAGAAAGATTTAAAGAGAAATTAAATGAAATAATGGATTACATAAAATATTTAGAAGACTTTAATATATATGAAATATATAAAAAGCCTAGATTAAAGGAAGAAGAAATTGAAATATTATATAACTTATATATGAAATATAGAGAACTATCCGAATCTTTTTCTAATCTTTATGAGAAGATTTTAAGGTATTATAAGACAGTAAAAAGAGAAATTATCTAATATAGATCCTATAACAATCGTCAATTTTTTCAATCTTCACACTCAAACTATTCAAAAACTTTTTTACTACCCAAATATTTGTATCTAGATGACCTGTAATCTCTGGTGTTATAAAGCTACCTTTTACTAAAGATAAAATAGGGATCAAGTTATCCGCTAAATTCTTATCTACAGATGCTCTCCTTTTTAATATCTCTAGAAAATTCTCTGCAGCGATTTTTCCTACAATTTCTGCTCTTAACCCTCTTCTTCCCAATAAATCTACCCCAAAGGGATATTTCTTATTAGCAACAATTGTAATAACAGCCCCTGTTGAGAGAGTATTTACATACTCTATCTTCTTCTTTATTTTAATATCCGTTAATTTACTAAAAACTGCTAAAGCTCCTTTAATCATCCTTTCACATACATTCCTACTCTTTAAATCCATCGAAGCAACTGAATATATATTAACTTCATCTATCTCCTCAAAGGATATGTCTAAGCTTCCAATAGAGCCTACATCTCTTATGAAATCCCCTATATCCTTATATTGAGAGACTGAGAACTTTGGTATAACGTTTACCTCAACCTCTCCACCACCCTTAGGATAGAATCCCCTTCTAACTACCTTTATAGATATATCGGCAAGGATCCTATAATAGGGTAGAAGGACATATTGAAAATAATCGAGGGAAGGTGAATGTTCTACATCCGTACCTCCCCTAATCAACAACCTAACCTTTGAATCTGCGAATAGAGAAGGAAGTAAAACTGCCTGTAACAATAAGGTTATAGATCCTGCAGTACCTATATCCTCTTTATATTTACCTCCATATATCCCATTGGGCCTAAATTCTACCTCCATACTTCCAACCTTTATTTCGTTGATATATGCCCTAGTAATTTTACTTAGCATGATTATTGCATGCAAATGCTGCATCTTTAATCCTGGAGGTTTTCTATTTTTTCTTATGTTTATTATCCTTATTGGCTCTCTAAAAATTGAGGATAGGGCTATTGAAGTCCTAAGTATCTGCCCTCCTCCTTCCCCATAGCTCCCATCAATAACTATCATTAATAAACTATGTAAGTAAGATTATATTAAATGATAGCTATAGATTTCGATGGAACATTAGTTGATAGTTATACAATCATACCGATAATCTATAAAAAGTTCCAAGAAGACTATAAACTTCCAGAAGGATTCGTAGATGCAATGCTATGCTTTGAGGATATATGGGATTTCTTTGGAATATTCGAAAGGAAAAGATGGATAAAATACGTATTTAAAGATGGGGAAAGTCTCTGGGAAGATTATTGGAAAATTAGGGAAGAGAATCAAGTTATGCTCCCGGGGACTATAGAATTCTTAAAAAGTGTTAAGAAAGAGTATAACCTATACCTAGTTTCTTCTGTTGATGATACGGAGGACATCAAGATTAGGAGGATAAAATCTTCAGGCCTTCAGGTATACTTCAAAGATATTATCATATATGGAACTGAAGATTTTCCAACCATATTAGACGCTATAAAGTATTTAATGGAAGAGGAGAAAAAACTGATATATATAGATGATAAAAACACTAATATATCGAAGTTGTTAGATTTAAAGAACATTAAGCTGATTAAAAGGATATTCTACCCTCCCTTTCCTTTTAAGCTAGCCTGGAGATACCCAAATGTTGAAGTAGAATACATAACCAATCTACTGGAAATATTGCCCTACCTTAACGTATAGTATATTCTCTTATTATTTTTTCCTCTATTCTCTAGCTTCAATACCTTTATCCCTCCTATTTCCCTCGTATTAGATACATGAGGTCCTCCATCAGCTTGTAAATCTATTCCCTCTATCTCAACAATCCTCCACTCCCTAACATTTGGAGGTGATTTTTCCATCAACTTTACAATACCTGGTATCTTCATCGCTTCTTCTCTACTAAGAAAATAAACCTTAACAGGAACTCCCCTTTCAATTATTTTGTTTGTTTCTATAACTGCCTCTTCCAAGATGTTCCTCCAGTTATCGGACGATAAGCTATAATCGTCTCTCGCATATTCTGGAGTTATTTCTCCACCAGTTATCAAGATATTGTATCTGTTATATAAAACTGCAGACAGAATATGGGCAGCAGTATGAAGCTTCATTAATCTATATCTTCTATCCCAATCTATCATACCTTTAACTACATCGCCTTCCCTAAACTTAGGCTCTCTATCAAGAACATGCAATGCCTCCTCACCATCCTTTATAACTTCCTTAACAAAGTATTCTTCATCATTAAAGATCAACTTACCTGTATCACAATCTACTCCACCTGTCCTCGGATGAAATATAGTCTGATCTAAAACAACTCTATTTCCCTCTACCCTAACAACCCTAGCCTCAAACTCTTTAATATAGCTATCATACCAATACAAATACTTTGTCATTATTTAAAGAAATCTTTAATGTTTTTCTGTCTTTTGTCCCTTATTTTCCTAACGGTAAACCAGGTCTTCCTAACATAATCTTTCAGAATATCATAATGATCTTTTAAAGACTCTATAGTTCTTTCATCAGAAGGATAGCCTGAACCAAAATCTACCCCAACTTCCTCCTTTATTTTCTCTATTTCCCTATCTCTAATAACCTTAGCAACTATAGAAGCTGCAGATACTATAGGATATTTCTTATCTGCTTTTATTTCAACTATTAACTCTGGCTTATAACTTAATCTATCGTAAATCATCTTCTTAAGCTTCTCGCTATTCCTAATAAAAGAATCTATAACTGCTCTATCTGGCCTTAATTCCTCTATTATCTTACATGAATACTTTATCTCTAAGTAATTTAGTTTCCCCTTCTCTACATAGTAATCTATGATTGCAGGTGGAATAATGTGATAAGTTGTTCTTACTTCCATCTTCATCAACTCTTCAAATATCTCTTCCCTCCTTTCTCTAGATAACTCCTTAGAGTCCCTAACTCCTAACTCCCTTAGAATATCCATCTCTCCCTCTTCTATCATGGCCCCTGCTATAACTAATGGCCCTATTACAGGACCCCTGCCAGCCTCATCAATCCCTAAAATCCTCATTTCCAGGTTCTAGGATATATATCTTTCTCCATTAAAACCCTATCCACATCTATAGCTATCCCCTTGTTACTTTCCATAATCTCTTTAGAGGACATCCTAGCTACACCTACCGCCACAAGCTCGTTCTTCAATGTATAGACCCCAACTATATCACCAGGTAATATATTAGAATAGAGCTTTGAAATACCAGGTACATATACGTCTGCTCCGTGTGTTATTGCACCAACTGCCGTATCTAAGACCCAGACCTTCTTTAAGTGTTCCGCAGATATCTCATAAGGTAAAAAAACTTTCCTTATATACTCTTCTTTTCCTTCATTTTTCCAAAACCAAATAGAATCTACAACTTCCTGTAAATATACTATCGGATACTTCTCCGAATCCTCCTTTAATTCTCCAACTCTAATCCTCCTTAGTTGCTGCATGTGGGCACCGGTACCTAGCCTAACCCCTATATCATAAATCAGCTTCCTAATGTATACACCTGCCTCAGTAGCTATCTGAAGTAACCAATCCCTACCATCGACCTCTAATACCTTAATACAGTATACTGTTTTTCTCCTAGGGACTTTCTTTACAGCAGATTTAAGGGGAGGTTTTTGAACTATTTCACCTTCAAACTCCTTTAGAACTTTCAAAACCTTTTCTTCCTCTAAATCACCATGCAGACGCATCCAAGCAACATATTCCTTTCCAGCCAACAAAAATAACCTCAGAGCCTTCGTAGCCTTCCCAACACCGATCGGAAGTACTCCAGTAACCTTCGGATCTAATGTACCCCCATGTCCTACCTTCATACCCAATATTTCCTTTAACCAAGCTACTACTTGATGGGAAGTAGGACCTGAAGGTTTGTCTAAGTTTATAATAGAATGGGAGATATGGTATTCTATAGGTCTTCTATCAGGATAAAAACCATACCTTTCATCAGTCTCAGCCTCCTTTTTTACTAATATTTCGTATTCCTCCTTTTCATATGGAAACTTACAATATTCCACACTATTCCTTCTTCTCTTCTGTAGGTTTACTTTCGGAGATTCCCTTTATAGACTTCCTTAGGGGGTGATCTTCGTTTGAAATTGGTGAATAGGAGCAATAACTTATCTTATCTTCTTCATCCCTCTTCACTAGATATCCTGGAGAAGTTATTACGTTTTCTCCTACCATTATGTGACCATGGACTATCAGCTGCCTAGCCTGCTTTATTGTCCTAGCAAGCCCCTTCTTGTATACGATGGTCTGAAGCCTCCTATCTAATACATCCCTTACAGTAATACGTAATACATCGCTAAGGCTAGAACCCTCTTTAATGAAACCATACTTTATCAACTTTCTCATAAAAGCTTCCTCATCCTTCGATACATTGAAACCTGCTGCTTTCCTTGCATTTAAGTATCTTACATGATGTCTTATCTTTCTAGCAATTGTAAATGCCTTCCACAATTCTCTCTTATTCTTTAGACCATATTCCTTCAATAGTTCTCTTTCCTCATCGATCCTATACTTTATCCAAGGATGGGATGGACCTTCCCAAGTTTTTCTAATCCTCCACATCTTACTTCTTTCTTTGTACTCCTACAACTCTGCCTTTTCTATGATGAGACCTCGTTCTTTGTCCCCTGACTGGTAGGCCATATGAATGCTGCCTTCCCTTCCATGTTCCAAGCTCCATCTCTCTCTTAATATCAAATTGTACCCTTATCTTCCAATCCGGTCCAACTAGATGTTTATCCTTACCATCTTCCAAATCTCTCTGTCTATTAAACATCCATTTCGGGATACCATACTTCTCTGGATTCTTTATACAATCTTCAAGTTTCTCTAACTCTTCATCAGATAAAGAACCTAATAGCCTCCACTTATTTATACCTAAAGCCTCGCATATAGCATGAGAGAACCTCCAATTTACTCCTGCTAACCTTGTAAGCTCAACATATATTGGTTTATGTCCATCTAGTTCTGTTTCTACTATTCTTATAACATCCTTTATCTGAGCTCCTTCCGGTGTGAATGGTTTAAGAGCACCTGGCATTAATGAAGTTTTATATTCTAATTTAAAAATCTTATATAAGTGAGATATATATGAAGATCGGTTTTGTCATAAAGGAGGCTACTTCGGACTATTTTTATTTTGTAATAAACCCAAAGGAAAGGGATAAAATAACGGTAGGTAGTTTGGTCAAAATAATCATAAACGATGTTCCATACTATGCCATTGTAGAAGATATAAAGTCTGAAGCAATTGAAGAAGATAGATTGATCAACTTCGAAGCAATTGAAATAGTCTATGATAAAATAGGAAAGAAATTATTTATATTGAGGGGAAAAGGTATCTTCATTGGATGTTTAAGGGATAACAAAGTTTTACCAGAAAAACCTAAGACCCCTCCGCTACCAGGGGACGATGTATTACTAGCTGAATATGAAGAAATCAAAAAAATATATAGCTTCGAGACAGATTATACAATACCTTTCGGTAAAATTTTTGTAAGCGACAAGGAATATACTGTTGATCTATCAATAAAAAATCTGATAATAAGGCATACAGGCATATTTGGAATAACGGGATCTGGTAAATCAACTGCAGTTGCTAACTTAGTTTATGAGCTGTCTAAGAAAAATATACCAACCTTAATATTCGATATCCATAGAGATTACATACTTTCATTCCAAAATCCGATAATAATAACTTTCTCTGAAAGGGATAGGGAATATATAGAAAGCTTATTAAAAGAAAGGGGGAAGAATGGAAGAGTATACACTGCAAAGCTAGACATTAAAATATTAAACGATTATATGGAAATATTGGGAATAAATAGAGAATCTATGCCACATGTCGCTAATTTACTATCTGAATTATTATCTAAAGCAAGAATAAATACTATATTCGACCTCCTAAAGTTTTTAGATGAAAGAAAGAATGTTGAAAATTTAATAAAAAACTACGGTGATAAAGAAATAGATAGGTTAGCTAATTCCCTTAAGTCAAGGATAAAGAAGATATATGATTGGAGGTTATTCCCTAGGGATGCTAGAGATTTTGGAGAGGACTTGAGAAGCCTATTAGATAACCTAATTAGAAAAATAACGGATATGGAAGGTATCTTAGAAGGTGAAATAGTTAGGAACGGAGATGAAATATCCATAAGGAGGGAGAATACAGAATATAGAAATATCATAATAATAGACCTCTATCCTCTATCAATAGAGGAACAGAGGATACTAATAGATATACTACTAGAACGCCTATACAATAAATACAAAGAGCTCAAGTTTGAGGGAAAGGCAGATATACTAACTATCGTAATTGAGGAAGCACATAGGTTTGTCTCAAGGGAAGCAAAGGATACCAGTGCGAAGGTATCCTTAATAGCCAGGGAGGGTAGGAAGTTTGGATTAGGAATAATACTAGTATCCCAGATACCCTCTAGCATACTGGATAGTGTTATATCTCAGCTAAATACATTTATTCTCTTAAAGATGATAAACCCGAGGGACCTTGAATTCATTAAAAAGACCTGTCCATATCTATCTAAAGAATACTTCGAAGCTCTAACTAAGCTTGAAACTGGAAAAGCTTTGGTAGTAGGTTTAGCACCTAAGAATCCTGCAATAGTAAAGATAATTAAAAACGTAGATGTTGGTGGAACGGAAGAAGATATCGAGAGGTCCATAGAGAAAAGAGTAAAATTATTAAGAGAAAATTAATTTTATGATAGATGCCGCGGTGCCCGAGTGGACCAAGGGGTCTGGCTGGAGACCAGATCCCCGAAAGGGGACCGGGGTTCGAATCCCCGCCGCGGCGATCCCTCAGTTAAGGTTATTTACCTTAAAATCAAAATTTGAATATGAAAAGACTATATGCTATTTTTAAAAGGATTGAAAAGAAAGAGATTTTCGATGATATGAAGGCTCTATATAACTTAGCAGATGAGTTATCAATTAATTTCAATTTAGAAAATGTAAAAAAGAAAGTTATAAGCGATATTGAAAACAATTTTTTCCAGCTATTATTGGAATCCAAAGAACTCTCCGTATACCTAACCTACTGGAGATCTATAGATATGTTAAGTTTAGAGGTAATATCAAAGAATATAGACCCTTTCTCTATATATGAACATCTTAAGAACACGTTCATACCAAAGTATTATTCTGTCTCAATCCAGCAAACCCAAAAACAGGACCTATATGAGTAGATATAATTGGATTCATTAATATTTCCTTACCTGATACCTTTCTCGTATTGCTAGCATACAGTTTTAATTTATATTTCTTTTCTAGATCATAAAAATCCTTAATTAAATCTGAAGAAAGTTTAAACAATTCTAGCCTTCCATCTCTTATATTTAATATTGGTTTCTTATTAACTAACCTTAGGAAAGAATACTTCAATAGGTTTATCCTTCCGGAATTGAGCAAATAGTTTATGTTCTCTACAAATGCATAAGTATCTATCCTTTCTCTCATACTATTTATTCTCTCAACTACCTCATCTATTTTATACTTCTCCAATAACTTTTTAGCAATCAAAACTAAAATCCCGCTCCCCACCGATGCGTTTCTTGTATCAATAACGTATATTTTCTTTTTAATGAACTTAGAAGCATTCAAAGCTACATTATATGTACCCGATAACTCCGAACTTACTGTGAAAACTAAAATTTCTTCTTCACAAGATTTATAAACTTCCAGAAAATCTTCTAAAGTAGGTTGAGAAGTTTTAAGCTTTCCAGACAACCATTCTTCCCTAAACTTCTTATAAAATTCATACTTAGAGTTATAAAAGATCGGTATCTTATCTCCATCCTTTATTACATATAAAGGTACAACTTTTATACCGTATTTTTCTATTATCCTCCTAGGTAGATCTACAGTAACATCAATTACAATATCAACCATTTATTTCATCGATTTCTATGTTTTCTATCTCAACAAAAGGGATTAGAAGATTTATGGTATTTTCTACAGATCTCGTATGGAGGTGTATTTTTACATGATCTCCAAACTCGTTAATAATCAAAGAATCCTCATCCTTTAAACAATTCCTTATTTTATCTATAGAATACTTAGGCTTTGCCAAAATATTCAAGCAGAATATCTTACCTTTAACTCTTTCAAACTTTTCTTCCTTTAGATACTTCTTTAAGTTTATCTTTATATCCCCCCCGATAGATTCTATCCATCCCTTTAACATCAAAACTACCCCCAAACCTCCAGAATCAATAGTCTTCTTCAAGTTAACATTTTCCCTCTTATTCTCCAGTTCCTTCAGGGATTTTCTAATGCATTTATCTAACCAATCCTTTAAGTTTTTGGACTTAACTATCTCCCTCTCCATTACTCTTATTACAGTTAGCATAGTTCCCTCTCTAGGTTCTTTAACGGAAGAGTATGCGTATTCCCTAGCCCTTTTAATGGCCCTGAATAAATCCTTTAACTTAACCTTTTTCTTATCTTTTAGCTCTATATATAGACCATAGAAGAACATGGATATAATGTTACCCGAATTTCCCTTAGATACCTTCATCGATATGTCCTTAATTATCTCTAAGATCTTTCCTATGTGGTTTATCTCTACGTTCTCTATACCTTTCCTTATATTCTCAAAGAGTATCCTAAGATTCGTACCAGTATCCTTGTCTCTAACTGGAAAGTAGTTTAGTTCGTTTAATATACTTTCGTGAAAGGATATTTGATCGGCAGCTCTGAGCATCATATCTTTAAATATACTGCCATCTATTTCCTCCATCCTTATTATTTTTTTATCATCTATTTTAAGTTTATCTATCCTTTAAGATTGAATTTAAATATAGGATCCGACTAAGATTTATGAACGTAGAATCATTAATAAACATGTTCTCCTATCTCGGATTATTCATGATCGGACTATTAAGCACCATAGGTCTCTTCATATCCCCGCCATTATACTTAAGTCTACCCTTAATACTCTATAAAACGAAATTTAATCCAATACTATCGACTTTACTAGTTGCTCTAGGAATGAGCGTCGGGGATACTATAGGTTATTTCATAGGATTCTCGAGTGAAAAATTATTAGAAAATAAAATATATGAAAAGGAGAGGTACAAAAAGTTCTCGGAATTCATAAACAAATATGGGCCTATAACCATACCTTTACTTTCAGCATTACCTTTTCCATTCTTTGATGCACTAGCAATAGCCTGTGGATTTGCAAAAATAGATATAAAATCCTACTTTATCTATCTGTTCTTCGGTAGGCTAATAAAAGTAAGTCTAATAGTCATAGCAGGTCAATATATACTAATAAGGCTACCATTTGAAATTTAACAGTTTATAACTTAAAGATAAAATGCAGATTTCTATCGTATTCGTAGAACCTGAATCCGAAGATAACATCGGAGCACTAGCAAGAGTTATGGCAAACTTTGGCTTTAGGGATCTCATATTAATAAATCCGAAGGTAAATCCCTATTCAGAAAAAGTAAAAATAGTAGCAAGAGAGGAAGGTTGGAAGATAATAAGGAACCTGAGGATATACGATGATTTAGATAGGGTAATATCGATGTTCGATGTTACTTATGGAACTACAGGAGTATCATCTAAAGTGGGGAATGAAGTTCTAAGGAACCCGTTAACTCCTAGAGAACTAGCAAGCAGAATCTGGAATTTCAGTGGGAAGATAGGCATATTCTTCGGAAGGGAATCTACAGGATTCTCCAACCAAGAATTAGATAAGTTCGATGCTCAAATAACTATACCTGCCTCTGAGGATTATCCGATAATGAACGTTACCCATGCCGCTTCTATAATCCTTTATGAGATCTTCATAGCGAGAGAGAATCCGATAAGGAGGACTTTCAAACTAATAAACAATCATGAAAGATACGTATTAAAGAGAAAATTGAAGGAATTCGTTTATTCATTGCCAACTCATGAATATAGAAAGCCTGTAATTTATAGAGCATTGAGGAACCTTATCGGAAAGGCCTTTATAACAAAAAGGGAATTTTCTATATTAATGGGCGTCCTTAACCTAGCAAAAAATGATAGAAGAAAGTTATCCAATATTAAAAAATAGAAGTTTTCAAATAGAAACAGTAGAAAGAATATTAGACAGTTTAGATAAGAAATTTATTATCTTAGACTCCCCAACAGGATCTGGAAAAACAATTATGTCATTAGTGATAGCAGATTTCTTATGGAAGAAAGAAGATCTAATAACACACATAGCTGTAAGGACAAACGAACAAATAAAGAGATACTTACAGGACTCTCTAGAGAAGGTCAAAACTTTGGTAAAGGTTTTCCCGAATAAGAGAAAGACTTGCCCAATATTCTATAAATCGAACCTATCGGGGGAAGAGATATATTGCTCCGACTGTATGTTCAGGAAAGCAACTTATCCAAAAGAAAGGTTGTTCAAAAGGTTAAGAAAAGTTAACTATAATTTTGAAAAACTAGCAAAAATAGAGAATAAAAAAATGGAAAAAAGAAACGATAAAGTAAGGTGTATATACCATTCGTTTAAAAAAATAGAATCTAAAATATATGTATCTACCTACCCCTACGTATTTAACTATTATCTATTCGATCTCCTGTCCTTAGAGGGAGAGCCCGATATATTAATAATGGATGAATCCCATAATCTATTGACTACGTTAACTAACCCTCTATCGTTATCCTTTAGGGTATATTTAGAGAAAGGTTTTGGGAAAAGGAAAGAAGAGAACCTGCTATACAAGTTTCTAAAAGAAGAAATAGCTGCAATAGGGGATCTACTAAATATCCCTAACGAAGATATAGGTATAGTCCTATCAGAAATATCAAACTTTTCGGATGAACTAATAAACTTTATAGAGAACCTATTGGTAAAGCAGTTTAGAACTCGAGAGATAAATATTATAATAGAAAGGATAAAGAAGGAGATTGGAAAGAAAGAGGTAATAATAGAGAGAGAAGAATTACTAGATATATTCGATAGGTATTCTAAGACTTTTGATGAACTTATATTTTACTGGGATTCTTATAAAAAAACTATATCTAAGATGACATACAAGTTTCCAAAGAAGAGATGGCATTTAAACAAGATATTAAAGCTATACTTAAGCTTAAAGGATCCCGATCTTGTATGGATAGCAAACGGATTTAAAATAGAAGGATTTATAACAAAATTTAACGTTATAATAAAGTCCCTTATGGACTATAAGAACATAATACTTATGTCGGGCAGCAACTTTACAAAAAAGGATTTTGTTACATTATATAAAGTACCTTCAGAGGATGTCGAATACATAAAGGTTGATGTAAAATTTGGTAAAAAGGAATTTAATATAATACCAAACTTTTCTTCAAAATATGAAAAGAGAAAGAGTAAGAAGAATATACAAAACTTAATAGATAACATTAAATTCATTTTAAATAATTTAGATGGATATCAACTCTATATGTTTCCATCTGCAGGTTTCATGAACCTAATTTTTGATCAATTATCAGAAGAAATAAAAGAAAGAATATTCTTGGATGATGGAACAAAACCCTTCAACTCTATATTAAAAACTAACAAAAAGGCTATATTCACCTATGCCAGATCAAGGTTTATAGAAGGGGTAGAACTGGTTAAGGATGGATCCTCTTTATTGAAGACTGTTGTAATAGTAGGAAAACCCTATCCACCACCCCCAACAGCATCTATACTCACCAATAGAATATTGAAAGATAATAAATTAGATTACTGGACTTTTGCAGAAATTATGAAGGATATTCAAATAAAACAAGTAATAGGAAGGGCTATAAGATCACAAAACGATGAAGTAAAGATATTTTTTATAGATGATAGGTATAAAAAATCTGAAGTAATAAAATACTTTAAGTAGACCTATCCAACCTTACTACAGTTCCACTCATCTTTTCCTTAAATAGCTCATCATGCGTACATAAAATTATCTGATAACCTTCTAAGGAATCTAAGAGTTCTGCCAATGAAAACCTAACGTTTTCGTCTAAAGATTCCGTAGGTTCATCTAGCATGAGAACCTTAAAGTTGGGATTTATGATCGATGCTAGGGATAACCTCAAGGCTAAGTCTAATATTTTGGTCTGACCTCCACTTAGACCAGCCTCCCCAACATTCTTGTATATTATTTTGCCATCAACGTTCTTAGCTACAACTATATCGAATATCCTTTCCCTATTTCTTCCATACTTTAAGTCTATCCTTACATCTATTATATCTTCATACCTATACAATCTCCTAAAATGCCTCCTAAACTCTTCGGATAGCCTTACTGTCTTACTCTGCCTAAGTTTTTCTATAAATCTAGTTAAACCGATTTGTAGACTATTTAATAAACTTATATTCTTCCTAATCTTTCTTATCTTTTCATTTAATGAGTTATACTTATCTAACTTTTCTAAATAAATCTTGTATAGTTCAGGTTTAAAGTTCTCATATTTCTTTAGCTCTTCGTCTAATTTCTTAATCTCATTCTCTAAATCATACAGAGATCTAAATCCTAACTCTTCCATAATCTTATTGTATCTATCTAAATTCTTCTTCATTATATCTATTGAAGATATTTTCTTCATTATTTCTTTCATTTCTGTAGATAAATTATTTAACTCCTCTGAAATCTTAGAAATTGCATTATCTATATCCTTTAGTTTTAAATAACTTATAGAGCCATTTATTATTTCATATTCATCCATCAACTTAAGTTTTCCTCTTATAACTTCAATTTCACTATTTATTTTATTTAGTTCATCTTCTAACTTATCTATAGGTATATTATATTCCAATAGTTTTTCATTGATATACTTGTATCTAATATATTTCTGCTCCATTTCCTTTATCTCCTGTCTCTTCTTCAACAGATCCGATTCTATATTTTTTATATCTTCATTAAGTTTGTTCATTTCTCTCCTATATTCATCAAGTAGAGCATTAACTTCTTCTTGATTAAGGGGTTTTCTACAAACTGGACAATTCTTCTCCTTAGAACCCTCCAAGATTTCTATTATTTTCATTATATTCTTAACTTTATTCTTCTCTTCTGCTAATCTATTATTTATTTCCTCTATATCATTCTTAATATTATTATATTTCTCTTCTACACCAACTAAACCAATAAATTCTTTTATTAAATTACTTTTTTCCGTTAAATTATTTAATTTAACCAACAAATCTGCTCTATCTAAATCTTTTATTTTCTCTTCTATATCCTTTAGCATTTTCTCAAGCTCTTCAATACTTTTCTTAATAAAATCTTCCGAATATTTGTTATATTTAAGGTTATTCTTCTCAGATTTCAGTGTAAGTAACTTCTGATTTAAGATATTATACTTCTCCTCCATTTCCTTATACCTATCTGATAGGAACCTCTCTTGAGAGATCAACTTACTATCTATAGAGGAATAAAGTATCTTCGCATCCCTATACTTCTCATACAATTCCTCCCTCCTCTTTTTGATTGATGTATATTCCTTATAAACCTTATCTAAATCCTCTACCTTCATTCCCCCAAATATATTGCTGAACTCTTCTATATCTCTAGATAAACTATATTTTTCTCTCTCTAGATATTCTAATTCTTTATTTAAATCCCTTATCAATCCCTGTACAATATCTAAATAGTTCGAATATGTCTTTATATCAAACAACTCTTCCAATATATTTGTAAGACCTGATTTTCCAGACAAGCTAATGAACCTCCCCAAATCACCCTGTCTTATATACAGAACATTGAGTATCTTATTTATATTATCTATCCTAAGTAGTTCCTTTATCTTCTTGTTCACCTGATCACTACCGGACGATATAACTTTACCCCCCTCCTCTATAACTGCCTTGCTATCCCCAGAAGATGAGATAGTCCTTAGGATAGAATACCTCCTCCCATCTTTGTCCTCTATTTCTAATATTAACTTTGCAGATGGAGATAGATGTCTAATCAAAGAGCTTGATTCGTTAACTCCAACCCAGGATAAACTATCCCTTTCAAATCCAAACAATGAAACAATTATAGCATGGAATATAGAAGACTTCCCAGTACCATTTTCCCCTATTATTAAGTTTTTCTTATAGTCAAAAAATAACTCTCTCTTCTTATGTCCCTTGAAGTTCTCCAAATATAATCTTACTATCCTCATACTAGTTCTTTAAACATCAAATCCCTTATCCTCTCAATATTCCTGCCTTCCTCATCAGAATACTCTTCATAGAAATACTTTAACTTCTGTAAAATCTCCATAATAGACTTCTTATCTTCATCTGATACTAAAAGCTGTGATAGTACATCCTCAAAGATCAAATTATCCTCCTTTATCACTATCTCTTCTTCAATATCCGAGGGATAATATTCGTCAATTATCAGGTATCCACTGGAAATTAAACTATCGATGGATCTCCTAATAGAATCGTAAAGGTCTCTCCTATACCTTACCCTAACCTTTATTAGGCTTTCCTTCGATTTTTTATAAACTTCCTCATATAGTTCGTTTATATCCCCCTCCTTCTCTATATGCTTCTCTATTATTGAGACCTTCCTAGCCCCTGTAGGTATGAACTTATAGTTAGAATCCTCAAAGTAAAAGAAACCTTTCTCAAACTTTTCTTCGATCGGAGATATTTCTGTCCTTTCCGTTGATCCTGGCAAAGAAAAGATCTTTTCATCTATCTTTGTAATAAAACTATTGTGGAAATGTCCAAATGCATAAAAATCTACATCAGGGAATTTATCCTGTCCTATTATCCTAGGCTCCTTAGAATATTTCTCCAATAATCCTTCTGGAACGACGTTAGATACACCATGGAATAATAGGATAGAATATCCCGTCTTGTCAACCTTCATTTCCTTCAAGATCTTTTCATATATAAATTTAAGCTCATCCCCCGATAAGTTTGATGGTTCAGATATACCATAAATATAGAAATCCTTAATAACTATGGGCTCCCTCTCATTTGCTTCTATAATGAGACCTAACTTCTTCAATATCTCAACTGTATTCTGCTTTTGTCCCTTATTATCATGATTTCCCTTAATGAATATGAAAGGTATACCCTTCTCCTTCAACTTAAAGAGGATATCTAAGATATCCAATATATATCTAGAAGAAATCCTGAAATAGTCATCAAGGAAATCACCAGAATGAATTATAAAATCTACATTTTCCTTAATCGCAAAATCTACAACCTTCTTAAATGCCTCCAAAAAATCCCTCTTTCTTATTTCCCTATAAGTTACTGGAACTTCACACCCCAGATGAGTATCAGATACATGTATAAACTTCATACTAATTTTTACCTAAAAAACTATAAATTACTTACTTCCTTGAGGTATCTCTCAAAAAAATCCCTAACTTTCTCCTTATCCTTCCCATATCCATCTATACTTATCTTCAAATGGAAGACATCGTCTCCGTATAAAGGAAAGACTTTGTCTTTTTCCAATAAATAACTCTTATCTAGTCTTACGTATATATTGTAGTCTTCATCAAAATTCATTTCATCCAAGAACCTATCAATATCCAAACCCCTCTTTATGAGATTTCTAAAGAAAGTATGAATATGTTCCTTCTTCTTTATCTTTACGGATATGTAGATTAGATTTGAACTTACTATACCCTCTCCTCTATTTTCTATTATATCTACCTTCTCTTTATCTATACCTTCTAATAAATCAAGGACTTTTTCCTTAATTTTATTATAATCCTCTCCTTCATGTACTATCACGCTGAGTTTTACTTCAGATACTCTCATAATATCAGAATTACTTACATCTTTTTTAAGAAAAACATCCCTGACTTTATCAGATAAACTTATAGAAAAATGTTATTTAATTTTATAAAAGATAATATTATTTATGAAGGGACAAGGCTTACCTTTTAGTACCATTGTCCTAGCAATAATATCCGTACTGATTCTAGTCTTAATAGTATTTTTTGTAACTGGAGGTTTTAGCAGGATATTTCCAGCAACAACACAATATATAGTAACCGATATACAAACTGCAAGGACAAAATGTCAGCAACTTCTAGCAGATGCTCAGCTAAGACTTAGTGCCTCTACAAATCCTAATAGCGATTTTAAACAAACAGAGTATTGTAAAGTTCAATTTAACATAAGTAGCATAAGTAAAGAGGCTTTAAAATGCTTCTCCCCAGAGATCGGGGTATATGCAAACTTCCGTATTACCACACTATTCGGAGAAGTTTACCGTTGTTACACAATACCATCATCAAAAACAACTGAAGGCTGTACATGTGAGAAGGAAGTGGAGGATCACCTACCTTAAGCGGATCAAATACCCAACCAGGCAGATCATCTCCCGCAAACCCGGCTACATAACCGTCCGCCATCGACAAGTTCCTAAGGTTATAAAGGCTCTATCAAAATATTTTTTATGATTCCTCTTTCTCAAAAAAAGAGAGAGATAGCAGACATCTTAGGCCTATCTTTAAAAGAACTGGATGATTTAGTAAAACAAAAAATAAATGAATATTATGGATATATAGATGATAACACAGCTCTAATGATAATCTTGAAGGAGAACAACTTAGATCCTTCAATTTTGTTAAAAGTTAAAATTTCTGATTTAAGTTATAGGATGAAAGTAAAAAGGATATTTGTAAAAATTGGAAAAGTCCTAATAAAAAAAGAAAATCTGCTTATTCTTGAAGTATACGATAGTACCGGAAAAGTAAAACTAATATTTAAAGGTAACTATAGGAAAATAGAGGACTTGCTAAAGGAAGGAAATGTTGTAGAGATAAGAAATGCAATAGTACTAAAAAACTTGACCTTAGCACTATTTATAAACAACGACATACTAGTAAGGGAAGTTAAGGATGAAAAAGTTTTAGAAGAATTTGAAAAGTTAGATTATGAAGGTTTAAGATATGTAACGGAATTCATCTGCAAAGTACTGGATAGAAAAGAGGATTCATATGAAGTTCTAACTGAAAGCTTTAATAGGATATATATTAAGACTAATGAGAGATTGGAAATAGGAAAAAATTACATAATAAAATGCTACCTAACCAAACCCTTAACCCTCATTAACTATAAGTTACTTGAATCCTATGATCTTAGCTAATTCTTCAGGTGAGTAATAATATAACCTCAAATACTCTGCAATCCTCCTATAATTCCTTATCCTATTGTTGTATAAATACTCCAAAACCTTTATCTTAAAGTCTAGGTTTGCCTTAAGCTCTTCAAAAGTCATATTATGGAACTCTGCAATTTTCTTTAGTTTATAACTATCATACAAAACGAATCCATCCGTTTTAGGATCCCAACTAGAAACCATGGTCTTTAACACTTTAGCTCTCTTATGATCATACCTTATAATTTCGTATATCTTATCTATCCTTCTAACGTATTTTCCCTTATATCTTGCCCTCCTAAGGAAAACCACCGCATCTAGGATCTCAATTAAGAATGGAGGTAAACTTATAGGTGGAGAAATTAACCTATCTACCAAACCTTCAAAGCTTTCAGCATGAATGGTACCCATACCAGCATGACCTGTAGCCATTGCCTGGAAGAGTATGAAGGCTTCCTGTCCTCTAACTTCTCCAACTATTATATAATCTGGTCTTTGCCTTAAAGATGCTTTTAATAGATCGTATAATGTTACCTCACCATACCTCTGCGGACCGAAACCTGGCCTAGCTACTTCCTGCAGCCAGTTAGGATGAGGTAACATAAGCTCTGGAGTATCCTCAATTGAAACTATCTTTTTCTCTGGCTTTATAAAAAGAGAAATAGCGTTCAATAGTGATGTCTTACCAGATGCTGTACCACCCGCTACCAATACCGATTTCTCTTCCTCAATTAAGGTCCATAGGTAAGCTAATATCCTAAAATCTGCAGTACCATAATTCAATAGATCTATAGGGGTAAAAGGATCCTGTGTGAACTTTCTTACTGTAAAAGAAGATCCTTTCCTCGATATCTCTTTTCCATAGGTTATCTGGACTCTTGAACCATCTGGCAATGCTGCATCTAGTAATGGAGAAGCTATAGATATATATCTTCCAGTCCTTATTGCTAATTTTATAACAAAATTATCCAATTCTTCCTCGTCTTCGAAAGTAATATTAGTCTTTATCTCCCCAATCAACGGGTTCCTATGGAATATAAATATAGGTATATTAACACCGTTGCAGGAGATATCCTCTATATAAATATCCCTCATCAGTACATCTATCTTACCATAACCGATAGTATCCCTCAAGATATAGTATAAGATATATGGCTCTGCTTCCTTCCTTACATTTATCCTTCTAAGCTTCCATATTTCTCTAGATTTCTTTATTATATAATTCCTCACAAATTCCTTATCTCTAACTTCTAGGTACGGAATATCTATTTTTCTCTCTATTTCCTTTAAAGTTAAAGATACTATTTCCCTTTCCTTTTCTTCAAGCCTGGGCTCGATTACACTATATATGAATTCTCTATTTTCAGGATCCCAGTCTATTCTGGCTTTTGCCATCTCATATATTCTTCCATCTATTTCCTCTTTTGTAACAACATATTCCATCTCTACATCTTTTCCACCCTTTCCGTATAGATAGAGGAAGAACTTCAGTTTTTCCTCATCCGATATACCTCTCTCCTTTATAGAACTCAAAGGAAATGCACCTTTTACCCTTTTTTTCTTCTTTTTTTTCTTAGGAATTACAGTACTAATTGTAAGATTCTGAATAGTTGGAAAGACAGGTACTATAGCTTGAGGGGGATAGTATAACTGTTTATTGCTTAAGTTTTCGACTGGTTTTACTTCTATAGCTTCCTTTTTCTCCTTACCACGGAGTTTATTTAACTTTTTTCTAATAATGAACTTTCTTTTTTCCTTTTCTGCCAATCTCCTAATAATAAGGTCTATAAAATCTTCCATATAATAAATTTTAGTTTATTTCTACAATTAAAAACTTTTGAGAGACTATGGATAGAAAGTTAGATTGCTCGGGTAACTATATAAAAAGAAACTACCTGTAGAAGTTAAATATGTATACTTTGAGAAAGGTCCCTCTGATAAGTTCAGAAAGTTTACCTTACTTCCAAAGGTAACATAGACTATATCCCCTTTAACATCTATATAACCAATTCCAACTATCCTCGGTTCAGAAACTACGTAGCAATACATCCTACCCAAGTATAGATTACCTAAGGCTATGCAGAAAACTACGTTGTTCCTAATATAGTTCCCTAGCAGAGTGTCCGAATAAAGATAAAGAGGAAAATTAGAAAATAGATTAGTTAAAAAGTAATATACAAAAAATAAGATCAAAGTTATTAATACTATCTCTAACGCTCTAGATGGCATCTATGATGATATACTAATATCTACATATATCTCCCTTACAAGGTTATTACTACATACAGTAGAATTATATGAGTTATCATAATATCTCCTATATGAAATAACTACTGGTATTTTTGTGGTTATCTGTGTAGCTGAAACACCATATGGAGATAACCTTATCCAAAAACACTGACCGTTTTCCATGTTCACTATGGGTCTACAAGTTATCTCATATGATACCTCTCCACCAAGCTGAAGGGCATTTATGATACAGGGAGGAGATGTTCTATAATAGCCTGTCGGGTATCTAGGTAAGAACCTTAAATGAGTTCCGTTATAGATTATATCGAACACGTAATCCGATGTTATAACGTTATTTAAATTTCCTAAAGGAAGATCTACACTCTTATTAGATATTTCATCGATTATTCTAAAGCTTCCTGTACTTATAGTAATGTTTATATGGCTTCTATCACTACATAACTTTCCTGAATATGAAATGGTAAAGGTATCATTTGGACAGTATGTATACTCATCATAGTTCACAGGAACTTTTACTATTGAAGAATAATATTGTATCGGTATTTTTATTCTAAGTTGAATTAAATCTGGATCTATCTCAAAATAAGAGTTCTGTATATCTAACTGAAATGTTGATACTCCAAAATCTAAGGCTGTTTTTGAGATCCTATCTGCAAAATCCGATAACTTTGATTCTACAGAAGATAATGTATTCCTAACATAGGACTTCTGTACCAGGGGAACAACATAGTTATACACGGTCAAGGCAACTCCCAAAACTACTGCACCTAAGAGAACGTACCCAACAATTTGCTCTTGAGATCTCATATAATTACATAAAATTAAAAAATTAATAAGTTTAAAAAACTACGTAAACGTAACCTCTTTTGCCACAGCACCCATAGTAACTCTCAATACGTAATAGTTTAGTGTAATATTACCCACATTAGAGCAGGTAAAATTAACTATTGTAGAAGATCCTACATTCAAAGTTCCTGATAAAGTAGTGTTTGTTGTACAAATGCTCTGCTTCCATACACCTACTTCAGGTGCAGTCCTATTATAAACCGATACTGAAGCGTTTACCTGTGTTTTACTAAAATCTATATTAACAGAACCTGTATTCCTTATACTAACAGTAAAAATAAGATCAGAACCTGAAGGAGTGGTTCCAACAGGTGCTACGGAGAAATCGAACGCTGTTGATTGAAGTATTTGCTGTCCAGTTTGAGCAGTTAGCTGTGTTAACATACCACTCATCCATGTATACATCAATGCAGCTATACCTACTGTCATGATGATTAAAAGTATTGTTGCAATAATCGGTGAAACTGATCTTTTCATCATTATCTAAAGATAACTTCTTTTGAAGTTGAGCCTATGGTAACTCTTAAAACATAATAATATCTGGATACATCTATATTAACACCACAGGTAAAAATAAACGATTTTGATTCTCCAACTGATAGAGTACCGGTATTTATAGTTGAACAAGAAGACTGATTTACAACACCTGCTGCTGGATTCAACCTATCATAAACGGTTACTGCAGCTATAGCATTTGTTTTACTAAAATCTATATTAACAGCTCCTGTATTCCTTATACTTACAGAGAAAGTATTAGTACCATTGGGAGATGCAATAGGCGCAACAGAGAAATCGAATGCTGTTGATTGAAGTATTTGCTGTCCAGTTTGAGCAGTTAGCTGTGTTAGCATACCACTCATCCATGTATACATCAATGCAGCTATACCTACTGTCATGATGATTAAGAGTATTGTTGCAATAATCGGTGAAACTGATCTTTTCATCATTATAGATTATAATCTCATTATTATTTAAAATTATTGTATCCTCTTTATACCCTGTATTGGTGGCGGAGGTATAGGTCTCCTAATCGTTCTCTCTTCCTTCTTCTCTTTTTCTTCCTTTAACTTTTCTATTTCAGATCTTAAATTATCCAAAGCTTCCAATATTCTTTTATTCAAATTTTCCATTTCTTCAACTTTCTTCTCAATATTTCCTGATTTAAGAGATGGTTTACCTTCAATATAAAATAGTGCAGCTTCTTTAAATATGTTTAACAATTCTTTTAAATCTTTACTCAACCCATTTATTACAACTATAAGTTCTGATATCTTAGCATGTAATTCTAAGTTGCTTTTGATTAAACTATTTATAATATCTTTATAGATCTTATCCGAACCCTCTGAATTTTCTTCCGATTCAACTGGCTCTTTCTTTAATTCGTTTATCGATTCCTTAACATCATAAATCTCTTTTACTATTTTCTCCAATACTTTGGATAGATCATCCCTATTCTGACCCATAAAAATTCTTTATGTATTCAGGGTTTTATAAATAATTATTAAAAAAGAAATCGTCTATTCTATTTCAGTTTCTTCCCCAGTTTCTTCTTTTCCACCCTTTCCTTCCTCTCTCTTTATAGCTGCTATTACATCGTCTATCTTCAATATCATTATTGCTGCCTCTGTAGCAGACTTTATTGCCTGTATAGTAATATCTGCTGGCTCTATAACTCCTATTTCCCACATATCAGCAACCTTTCCCTCAACAGCATCAATTCCGTACCATACCTTTCCGTCCTCATGTGCAGCTCTTAGCTCTGACATAGCTTCTATAGTATCCATACCTGCATTCTCTGCTAAAGCCGATGGTACAGCCTCTAATGCATCTGCAAATGCTAGCATAGCCATCTGTATCTTTGATGGATGCTTCTTGGCTTCCTTTCTAATCTTCTCTGCTAATTCTATTTCTATAGCTCCTCCCCCTGCTATTACTTTCCTTCTTCTTATAACATTGGCAACATCCTTTATAGCATCGTTTATTGATCTTTCAGCTTCCTCAGCTACATGTTCCGATCCTGCCCTAATTAATATGGTTACTGCCTTTGGATTCTTACATCCCATTACAAATATCATGTTTTCATCAGCAACCTTTCTCTCTTCTACAATCTCTGCATAACCTAGATCACTTTGGGTTAGTTCCTCTATGGAAGATACAATCTTTGCACCAGTAGCTCTAGAGAGCTTATCCATATCAGACTTCTTTACCCTTCTTACAGCGAGTATTCCATATTTTGCTAGGTAATATGCTGCTACATCATCTATTCCCTTTTGTACAAATACTACATTAGCTCCTACTTCTTTTATTTTTTCTACCATCTTCTTCAATATCTCTTGCTCCTTCTTTAAAAATGCTTCTAACTGATCTGGTGAAGTTATATTTATTCTAGCATCTGTTTCTGTTTTTTTAACTTCAATTGCTTCCCCTATTAGTGCTATCTTTGCATTTCTTACTATTTTTGGCATACCAGAATGCACTCTCTCCTTATCTATTACTATACCATCTATCAACTCTGTTTCCTCCATTCCCCCTCCTATCTTCTTCTCAACTTTTATAGCATCTAAATCTACAATTATCTTGCCGGCCTCGGTATAAGTTACCTTCTTAACCGCATCTACAACTATCTTAGCAATCTTATCACCATATATTCCAGCAACCTTAGAGGCCAATGCTGCCTTAGCAACTTTAGTTAGAGTTTCTTCATCCTCTAAGTTTATTTCTTTAGATAATCCAATTACATGCCTTTCAGCTAATTCTGCAGCCCTCCTATATCCCTCTATTATTACAGTTGCATGGATATTTCTATCTAATAGCTCTCCAGCTTTCTTCAATAGCTCTCCAGTAAGTACTACAGACCTCTTAGTTCCATCCCCAACTTCTTTATCCAAAGTCTTTGCTACTTCTATTATTAACTTTGCTGCTGGATGTTCTACATGCATCTCATCTAGTATTGTTGCTCCATCGTTAGTTACTGTAATGTCTCCTAACTCATCTACTAGCATCTTATCCATTCCTCTGGGTCCTAGAGAAGTTTTTAGGATCTCTCCCACTATCACCGCTGCTGTTATATTCGACCTTACAGCCTCTCTTCCAACCGCTCTCGCATATTTTTCAGGTAATAATACGATAGGATAAACTGTTCTTCCTTCCTCAGCCATGTTATATATATAATACAGAAGATTTAAAAGTTAATTCCAGGATAATTTGATTTAATTATTTCTAAAATATTTTTAACAATTTTTTCTATATCCTCTCTATTATTATTATAAAAAGTATAGTATACCTTCCCCATACTTTCCAGTTCATCTTCTATAACCTCCAAATTCATCGCCCAAATGTTTTCGAATATCTTATGGTAAGGATATCCTCTCTCCTCCAACCTTTTATACAGAATGTTTGGATCTGTCCTTATTACTATATAGAGATCTGCAGGGATTAGATGTGAAAAGTTTCCATCTATTACATAAATTTTTCCTACTTCAAAAATATTAGATATCTCTCTAATTAAAGCTTCTTCATCGACAATGTAAGTATTGTTTGCTTCATCATAAGATATTATAAGGTCTCTTTCCTTAGCAAAATCTAAAAGGTTTATATAAACAGCATTCAACCCATTAGCTAGCTCCTTCGCTATTGTGGTCTTACCTACACCAGCTACCCCAGTAATACATATTATCATGCCCTACTCAGCTCAAATATTGATTTATCTGATTTTAGAGGGTTAGTAACTTCTGAACATTTAAATGGGATTGTCAATAGAACGGAAAATAAACCTTCAAAGAATCCTTCCGAGAAATAATTCTTTATTTTATCCTTATCTTCTATAACTTCCTCTATATCCTTTATTACTTCTGTTTCTACAATATTAGAAGCCGTTATCTTCATATTAACTTCCTTCATATTTATTTCAACATTTTCTATATTTCCAAAGCCCATCTTCTCATATAATTTTACGATCCTCTCCAAAACATCTTCCCTTACTATCTTCTCTGTACCCGAGTACGTCTTATATACGGTACCTATCAAAATTCCAAACCTCTTCCCTATGTTTCTAATAACGTTATAGTCCTTTAGCTCTAAATATAGTATCTGAAGGATTTCTATTGGGATTATAACAAACTTCATATCACCCAAAACATAGTTCTTCTTTTCATCATCAAACCTCAACATTTTATTCAAAACTGATTCCGCATTGTATATGATCTCTAGTAAGTTTATATCTTCGCTTAAATACCATACCTTCGCCTTTCCAACTATTCTATACCCTAAATATCCCCTCTCCCTCAGTATTTCTAGATGCTTAGATAGAGTTATCCTATTTATCTTAATCAAACGAGAAAGTTCGGATATAGTAAGACCATAAGGATTCTGTTGAAGAGCTTCGATTATCCTCTTTTCTATAACATTCATAAAAAATATTTTCTCGTGTAAGATTTATATATTATTTATCTTTATTGTTTATCATGAAACGCTTCTGGCTTCTAATAATAATATTGGCAATAATCATTGTATCCCCATCAATCTTTGTTTATAATAACTTCAAGGAAACCGGGCCCCTAAATAGATATTGTAACGATATTGGATGCGTATATACCAAATACAAAATAGGAGACTTAAAGGACATCCCGATAAACTCTAATGGAAATTTAAGTTATCTAAGAGACTTTAATATAACTTTTATATTTATAGATCCTGTATTGCTAAATTCTCAATTAAGCGGAAACTTCTCAGTTTCTTATTTAAATTTAGTCATAGCCCTGAATAACTTTGCTATATATTCAAATAAAAGTTTAAGAACCATTGGTGTTTGTACGAAAATTGGTGAGGAATGCAATTATTATACAAACAACTCTCTAGATGAGTACTTCTGGTTATTCTATAAAAATGAGACATATTTAATAAACGGTACAAAGGTTTTGAGGATATATATAGTAAATTCTACGGAAAATGAGATAGAAATAGATAGGAACTTTATATTCTTAAAGGGTGATGAAAAGGGAATTACGAGGGTTTTAGATAAGTTCTTATTATATTGGTATGGAATTATCGATAGTTAGGGCAATATTAAACTATCAGTTTGGGGATAAGGTTGGAGACAGGATAGTTGAGAAGTATAAAGATAGTATAAAAGTTGAAGTTAGCAAGAATACTGGGAGAATAAGGAGGGTTTATATAGATGACAAACTCTTTGGCACTATAGAACCAACAACAGGTTTTATAATACCATCCTTTTTTGGAGGAGAAATAATTAAGGGATTCTTAGAGTATCCAAAATATAGAGTTGTAGTTTCTGATGATTCATTACCTTTCATAAAAGAAGGAAAATCTGTATTCTGTAAATTCGTTGTTGAAATCGATGATAGTATATTACCAGAGGACATAGTATTCGTAGTGGATGGTAAGGATAATCTAATTGCGGTTGGGATAGCAAGGTTGTCTGCATCAGAAATAAAGAGCTTTAATAGGGGAGTTGCAGTAAAAATAAAGCATGTTGGAGGTAATATATAAAAAGATAATTCCTAAGGATTACTTAGATATAATAAACAGTAAAGAACTTTATAGAAGATTATTCAAACTATCCATATTCTTATTCAACCTATCAATATATTCCATTCCACTTTTATTGTTCCATTTAGGCTTAATAAAGATACCAATAGAAGTCTTATCTTCCTATACAGACATAATAGGAAGGCTATTGATCATGGAAAAGGAAATACTGTCTAACAATATAGTAGTTAAAAGTTTTGTATTCCAAATAGATCAGGAATGTATGGGAATAAAGTCAATATTGGGCTTTTTTGCTATAATGATGTCTACCCCAACTAAAGAAATAAAAAGGAGATTTCTATACTTTCTAATATTTTCTCCAATAGTGTTCTCTCTAAACATTCTAAGGATCCTATCTACAGTTTATGGCTTCTATTTTTATAACTTAGATCCAGGCTTCTTCCACAACTTCCTATGGGAAGTTCTAAACGTTATTGCTATAGGTAGTTTATGGGCGGTCTTTTATATCAAAAATAAAGATAATACCTTATTTTAACTTAATTAAATCTTCTAATATTCTTCTAAATTCTTCATATTCTTCTCTACTGAGCTTCTCTATAAAGAAAACTTTACCATCCCTTACAAACAACCTAACATAGTCTCCTTCTGAAATTCCCATAGGAATTGCCTCTAGATCGTAATACTTCCTCTCCCCGCCAGCCTCAACGAGTATTCTATCCTTCTTTATTTCCCTTATAACTCCATAGATTAAACCCTCATTCAAATGCAGGAAACCCTCATACATAAATTGAATTTACTTTAAAACTATAAAAAAGCTTCAACAAAAGCACCAATTACAATAAAAAATATAGAAAAGAGGAATAATAATAAGGAATCTGATACTATCTGTTGCAGAGATTCTTTATCTCTATTAGATAATAAAGATATTGCGAGGATACCCCCGGAAAGAGAGGCTAGGAAATATCCTAAGAATTCCAATATTCCATGAGGAAGTATCCTTAGGAGGGAATAAAGTGGATAAAATACATACTTAAAAATCAAGCTACCAGAATACCCCTCAGCCTTCATCCCAAGGAAGGTACCGATTATTGAAGAGTTCCATAGGAGTAGATATATAGAACCTGCACCAAATATGACTGATAAGGTAAAGAAGAGCATCAAAACTTTAAGATTGTTTATTAGTATAAAGGAGAAGAAAGCATCTTTTCTAAAGGAGTATCCATAAGAAATTGCTTCTTGCCCTATCTCATATACAGCTTTAATCTGCTGTTTAAATAGATTCGGGAAAAATATATAAGATATGTAACAAGCAAAGATTGATGCGAAGAATATAGAAAAATAGGATAAGATGAGTTCTCTATGCCTAATTATTATATTTATTCTAGAATCCGTACTAAATTTCAATATTTCTTTCTCTAGAAGCCTATTGATAACTTCCATCAGAGGTATCATCGAGAAAGTTATAACGAGTATACCCGATGATTCTCCGCTATTTTTTACTAATATAGAGGAAAATATTATAGAAAAGAAAGTTAGAAGGAATAAGAACAAATATTTTCTCTTTATATTGGTTAATAAGAGGTCATACATTTCAATATCTCCTTCTCTATTTCATTTAGCCTCCCAGGTATTATTATACATATAGGAGGATTTAAATTCAAGTTCATAGCATTTTTTATATCTGTATATATTATCCTTTCCCCTTCCCTTCCTAGATTGCTGCATAATACTATTTCCGTTTTATCACTAAACATATTTGTATTTTTTAATCTATCAAGATTAATAATCCTATTTAGAGCCTCCCTTAGATCCAGGTATTTCCCACTAATAGGATCTAGGTCTAGTAGGATTAAAGTATGCATACCGTTCTTATAGTTTACTATTATATCTTCAAAAAAGGACTCCGATTCATGAAAAGGTATAGAAACTATTTTTCCAAACTTATAAAGGAATAAACCCGTTTTTCCTACTTCATCAAATATAGAAGAGGATCCTATAACCTTAAACTCTATATTATTATCCTTACAGAATTTTAAAAAATATGCATGAGTCGTTGCAAATAGAGGATTCCCTGAAACCAGTAACATTATTTTTTTATCCCTATTTTTTAGTATAAAGTCTTCAAGCTCTCCTTCAACAAAATTTCTATCAACTATTATTATATCTTCTCTCAAACTCCTTAGATATCTTAAAGTATCTTCATCTATAAAGTTCGTATATCCCTCTAAGAACACATAATCCGCTTCCTTTATTTTTTCAACAATACCTATTGGGATTTCTTCCCTATTATGACCTATCCCACCTAATATGAACATTATTTCTTATTGTTAAATAGAAAATCAGCTATATTTTTATTTGAAACTTTCTTTATTGCTCCAAAAGTCATATTAACCTTGTTCTTTAAGGATTCTAATACAGAAACTGTATACTTATCTAGGTTAACTTTACTGGCTAAAAGTATACTAGGCTCTAAATATTTAGTAACTGTTCCATAATGGACGGTGAAAGTGAGCCTACCACCACATTTTTCACATCTTCCAGATAATGGAATCCTCCTATACTTTGCGTTACATTTTGTACATCTAAACTCCTGCTGTGAGAACTTCCTAAGGTTACCCTTAACATCCATGGCAAAGTGATGGTTTATAACGAGCTTTGCCACAACAGAGATATCAGATGCCTTTACTATCTCTCCAATAGTTAACTGGTATTTTAATTTATCCAACATAGTTTTGAGGGTCTTATATGCAGAAACTTTATTTCCAACCTTACTAATTGAATCTATATCATGTAAAAAGCCCCAATTAGTATATTCATCCTTTCCCAATCTATTCTTTAGTTTTTCTATCTTAACGTTATCTGGAGGAACATATTTTAGAGTACTTTCATAAAAATCTAATGGATAAAACCAATAAGTATCGAAATCTTGGACTTCATCATCAACTTCCATTCCCTTCAGCCTTAAAGTAACTACTAAAGGTGCATCCATACTTCCTCCTGTCTTCTGTGGTAAGTATTCAACTGAAAAGTTTATCAGTGCATCCAAAAGCAATATTATACCTCCCTCATCCCCATCACAGTTCCTCCTTATTCCTGCATGCATCATAGGATGCATAAGTAAAGCCTGAGTCCTCGAGAAACCGATTATCCTTCCAACTACTCCTGCCGATGTATGGGGGGCTATAGCGATTATTAGATGTCCCAAAAGATCTTCAGGCTTTTTTACGTTATAATACTTAGGTAACTTGTAAAACTTCTCTAATAGTTCATCAACAAACTTAGTAGCATTAATTAACGATTTTAAGAACCCATCCCTCCTAATTTTACCTCCCTTCCTCAATGGACCAATAGTTGGGAGTATAACATCTTGTGGCTTCAATTCCAGTATTTGATCTTCCCTTTCTAAAGGATTACCATAAATATCCTTGTCATATCCTAACTCCCTTAACTTCTCTATAGAAACGTATACCAAATCTTTAGGTTTAAAGTATGTAATGGGTACTTCAATTGCATCGAACCTTATAGTACCATCTCTAAAAACAAATAGGTTATACTTTGCTCTTAAAATTCCTTTCTCTATCCTCTCTGGATGTCTATTCTTTGAAGATAGATCCTTAGGTCCCTTGATGATCTTTGGTAGAGCTGATATTCCAAGGTTCCTAGCGGCAATTTCCAAGTATTCTTTAACGTTTATCTCATACTTCTGATGGAGTAGTCCATTCTTCCTCAAAAGAACTGTCTTAGATCCACAATACATACATCTTGTATAAGGTGTTAGCTTTTTGCATTTCTCGCAGTAATAAGTCTTCAGATCGAAGGTGACTTTACCATAGTTTGAAGTCTCTATCAGGTTCCTTAACCTACCACCCTCTTCCTTTCCTACGGGAAAGAGAACCATGGGCGATCCCTTCATTTCCCTTATTTTTGCCTTTTCCGGTCTTCCTAACCTTGCTCCAATGTATGTACCAGCCTTGTCCCTTATTTTTAAGATCGAAACGGTTTGTACAGTTTCTAATCCATCCCTTTTAATTACCGGATCCTTCTCTAAGAACCCCAACTGAACTAGCAATGCAGCAGAATAGGGATACTTTATAACTATATTATCGTTCTTTAAAACATGAGGAACTAATATCTCTTCCAATATTTCCTTTATCTCCCTATTATATTTTATCTCTATCCTTTTAGCAATCTTTATTAAGAAATTCTCATCAGAATAGCTTATCTTTGCCTCCTTTTTGATATATTCAAAGAGTTTCTTGAAATCTTCTCCACTTATGTTCTTCCAAAAGAAGGTATATAGAGGATGTAAGGGTACATCTAAAATCTTAGATATCTTTATGGCTTCCTTAAAGGTTGGTTTATATTTTAAAGGATACCTCATTAGCTTTTCCAACCTTTCTCTTTTTATTTTTAAATATTTACTTAGGTTCTCTATTCCCTCTATATCCTGAAGCTCTAAGGGTTTATTATAATTAAACTCTACTCTGAATCCATCTACTCTTTCCATAGATTTCACAATAAACTCCTGTACCCACCATTCCTCACAGTAACCTGCAGGAACTAGAGGATGTTTGTTATGGTAAATGTCCCCATAACTGATTAATATATCTCCTAAGAACAATATTTTGTCCAACATATTTTTCTTCACTATTTTCTTAGCTAAATTTTCTGATGATACCCTAATAACCGATCCATTCTTTAATCTAACAACTGGAGGTTCGATAGTATCTGAAAAGGTTACTGCAGCTGCCTTTCCAGGTCTCTCTATAGATATCTGAGATCCAAAAGCTATAAAGTTGAATAGTAAGATTGATGTTGCTGGATGTATAGATGCTGCTGCATGTCCGTTTGTCCTAGATTTTCCATACCTTAACCTAAAACCTCCTTTCTGGGATGGTAGAGCTATTACAGGTCTACCTGCTGTTATCTGAGATAGATACTTCCAATTAGGTTTTATTATACTGTTATCAGATTCCTCTAATGAATATAGCTTTCCTTTAAATTCCTCAAATTCACCCAACCACTTCCATTCGGATAATCCGTATTTTTCAGCGATTTTACTTAAGTTCTTCCATAACTTACCTGCCTTCTGGCACAGTCCCTCAGCAATAACTAATACCATACCTCCTCTTATCTTGTTGGTTTCAACTCTAGGTAAATCCTTATAAGCAGGTACTTCTTCTTCAATAGTAGCTGGTCCCGTAACTTCTATCGGTAATCTCCTAACTACAAAATCTACCTCCTCCTTTTTTGGGGTATACTGCAAATGTTCTGCCCTCTTATATTCATAAACTTCTGTTATAACTCTAAGAACTTCCTCTTCAGTTGGATCATATGGAAAATACCCGAATTTCCTCCTTAAAAAGTCTGCCACAATAACTGAAAAAGCGGTAGGAGTACCACCAGCTGATCTGACTGGACCGGAGTAATAAACGGCAATATATTCCTTTCCGTCTCTCCTCTTCTTAGCTTCTATTTTTGCTATACCTTCTGTAGATGCAGCCACAACTCCCAGAGTATGATAGGTAAAGGCAGCCCTAAGCCCCAACTCTATTGAAAGTATTTTGTTCTTCGTTATCCTATAAACTTCAGAAGAAACATAATCTGCTATTTCTAAAACAGTTGAAAAACTTAAAGGTTCAAAATTTTTCTCTATCTCCTTTATTTTCTTGGATAGTCCTATCTCACCTATAAGGGGATTTACTGTAATAAGTAACTTCTCTACTCTATCCGCCATATCTTCAGAGTAAGAAATCTCAACGTCCTCAGATGGGTCATATCCCTTTTCCCTTGCCTTCTTAGCGATTGAATATGCATCAAAGAACTTGTCACGTATCAGGTTAAAATACTCCTCTATGTTCATTTATGATTTAATTTCAAAAAAGGATTATATTCTTATGGCAAGCAACTATAGGATAGGATACTATTATGAAAGAAAAGTAAAAAATATATTAGAAAAGGAAGATTGGGATGTTTGGAGGAGTCCTGCATCCCATTCTCCAATAGATATAATAGCAATTAAGCCACAAAAAGGTTATGTAAAAATAAAATTAATACAGGTAAAAAGAACTTCTAGAGAAGATATAAAGGCTGAATACTTTAAATATGATATAGATAACCTTAAAGAATTTGCAAAAAAATATAAGGACTGCGAAAATATTGAAATAGAATTATGGATATTTAAAAAGCAAGATAGAAATCCATATATCATGAAGATTTCTTCCTAATTACAACAAAGAACTCATAAGGTATATCGAATTCCTTTATTATCTCATAGTTAAGGTTTTTTGCTACTCTCCTTATCCAGTACCTCCAGAACTTCCCTATGCTCCTCATCTTACCTAAACTTTTTTGAGGGAAGCTCACTATAAGGTAATCGAAATCTATGTTTGATAGTAAACTATAAGGAAGTCTTCTATCTAATTTTTCTAAGACTGGAATTGTCTTCCAAAGGAAAATATACTGGTAGTGCCTCTTAATGATATCGTTATCTAAATCCGTAATATCTAGAACGTATCCATACGGTTCTATTCCCATATCCCTTAGTATAACTGTGTTTATCTCTATCACGTCTTCTAAGAGGTCTATAAAGTAATATTTCCTAGGTCTTTTATCGGAGAATAATATAGAAATTGGGTTTAGGCCAGAAGCTAAATCCATTATTTCTATAGGGTCCTCTATAAAGATTTTAGAATAGATCTCCTTATAGAAGTTTAACCTTTCCTTTGTAGAAAGGTTTATCATCAATATTTGAATTACCTTTTCTTCAATTGATATATCATCATGAACAATTCTATAAATCTCTCTTAGATCCTTTGGAGCGAAAACTCCAAAAGCTTCATGTAATATCTTTCTAATTTCCTTAAAAAAATAAATAAAATCCTCATCTCTTTTTAAAATCTTAAAGTTTTTTGAATTCTTGATCTTCTCATATAAATAGGGTCTCTTCTTTAGTTCCTTTTTAATTATTTTTATTAAAAAATCCTCTGATATTCCTCTAAGCTCTTTTTTATCCTTTATATTTAAAACTAGTTCATACAGATCCATCCCTTGAGTATTCGAAATCCCTTCTCATGCATATCCTACAATCCTTCCTCTTTACCTTTACCTCCTCTATGGAAAATTCGGATAGATTGAAGTGGTATACCCTTGGGGAAGGATCGAATATAGAACGAATAAAAAGCTTTACCATGAGGGAGGAAATGAAAAATACAGAAGATACATCAATTCCCTCATCCCTACATGATACACAATCTCTCTTTCCATGATAAATATCATAGAAGCAGAAGTATTTCGGGTCTATATATCCAAAGAAACCTCTATTACCAGATATTGTACCAAATATATACGGTTTACCGATATAAACACTTATTTCATTCAGTAGATATTTTGTATCTATATTATCAACACAATCAAAGAATAAATCAAATTTTTTAAAGTATTCTAACTTTATTTCATTGAACTTTTCTACCATAACCTTGCTATTTATTTCCCTTACTCTTTCTTCTGAAGTATCTACCTTTAAACTTCCTACATCCTTCTCTCTATAGTTCTGTCTAGTCAGGTTATGGATCTCTACTCTATCATAATCTAAGACTCCAATCTTCTTTACTCCCATTCTAGCTAACATCTCTACTATCCAACTACCTATTCCACCTATCCCAACAACTAAAACCTCCTTCTTGGATATTTCATCGCTCAGTTTCTCACCAAAAAATTTTATTTGAGGAAAAAACCTTGCCTTATCCATAATATTTAGAAGTATCCTCCGGTAATATCTTCTTCTTAAAGGTTTCTGCAAATGCTTGATAGAACTGTATCATTTCCTTTGTAATCGAAGGTTTAACTTTTTCTAAAGCTTTGTTAAAGTGCTTCATCTTTACTTCTATATTCATCTCTTCTAATTTTTTGATCATATCTTTCTCAGGTAATTCCTTATATTTCCCTTTTACCTCTTCCATCGATTCCCTCAATGCAAAGATAGCTGCCTCCTTAACTAATAGCTCTAAATCTGCACCAGAATAACCTTCAGTAACTCTCGCTATCTCTTCTAAGTTAACATCCTTGCTTAGAGGTACGTTTCTTGTATGTATCTTCAATATCTGTAACCTTGCCTCATAGTCTGGTGGAGGTACGTATATCACCCTATCTATCCTACCTGGCCTCAATAATGCTGGATCCAGTATATCTGGCCTATTAGTTGCTGCAATTACGACAACATCACCTCTAGAGGATATTCCATCTAGTTCAGTCAATAACTGGTTTACGATACTATCCACAGCCCTCGTACCCATATAGTATCCCCTCCTAGGTGCGATGGAATCTATTTCATCGAAGAAAATCACTGTAGGCGCTACCTGCCTTGCCTTTCTAAATATTTCTCTTATTAACTTTTCAGATTCACCAAACCACTTTGAAAACACCTCGGGTCCTTTTATTGCAATGAAGTTTGCCCCTGCCTCCGTTGCAACTGCCTTAGCCAATAGGGTCTTACCTGTACCCGGGGGACCATAGAGGAGTATACCCTTCGGGGGTTCTATTCCGATTTTCTTATATATCGTCCTATACTTCAATGGCCACTCAATAGCTTCCTTAAGCTCCTGTTTAACACTCTCCAACCCACCTATATCATCCCACTTAACCTTAGGTATTTCTATCAATACTTCCCTCATAGCCGATGGAGGTACTAACTTTAAAGCTTCTTTAAAGTCTTCTTCAGTTACAATCAACTTCTCTAGTATATCAGGTGGTAGCTTCTTACCAGAGTACATCTCTATTTCAGGTAATACCCTCCTGATGGCATTCATAGCTGCTTCCTTAACTAAAGCAGATAGGTCAGCACCTACATAACCATATGTTATAGAAGCTAAATCTCTAAGCAATTTTTCTTTTTCTTCTTCGGTTAAAAGAACATACTTCTCCTTTCCATCTTCTATAATCTTCTTACCCAATGGTACCTTCCTCGTATGAACCCTTAATATTTCATACCTTCCCTCCTCATTTGGTACAGGTACTTCTATCTCTCTATCGAACCTTCCAGGTCTCCTAAGTGCAGGATCTACTGCATCTGGCCTATTAGTTGCTGCAATCACTATTACCCTTCCCCTCTCCTTCAATCCATCCAATAAAGTTAATAGCTGTGCTACTAGCCTCCTCTCAACTTCACCCATAGCCTCATCCCTCTTAGGTGCTATTGCATCTATTTCATCGATGAATATTATAGAAGGTGCATTCTTCTTAGCCTCCTCAAATATATCCCTCAACCTCCTCTCTGATTCACCTACATACTTTGAAACTATTTCAGGTCCGTTTATAGCACTAAAATGTGCACCGGATTCGTTTGCAACTGCCTTAGCTAACAGGGTCTTACCTGTACCCGGGGGACCATAGAGGAGTATACCTTTCGGAGGTTCTATTCCTAACCTCTCAAATATCTCCGGATACCTTAAAGGTAGCTCAACTAGTTCCCTAACCTTGTTTACTACTTCCTTCATATCGCCTATATCTTCATAAGTAACTTCCGGTATCTCTTCTTCAACTTCTGTAGCCTTAGATAATAACTCTATCTCCGTATTTTCTGTAATTATTACTGGTCCCTTTGGAATAGTATTAACTACGGATAACCTAAGCTCTGGACCAAATCCGAATGAAAATATATCTTCGAATATGGATAGTTCGAAATCTAGATCAAAGAAAGGTTCTATAGACCTTCTATATGGTACTATGACAATTATATCTCCCTTCATCACTGGTCTATCAACCAACAACCTTTGTAGGTAAGAAGGAGGAATACTATAAGTTACATTTTTCTGAGCTGGAGCTAGAACTACCTTTTGGGCTTCGCTAACATTGGCTTTTCTTACAGTAACGTATGATCCTAAACTAACTCCTGCATTCTTCCTTATATAACCATCCATCCTTATTATTCCCAATCCTGCATCCTCCGGTGAAGCTGGATAAGCAATGGCTACAGTCTTCTTTTTTCCCTCAATCTCAACAACTTCTCCGTATTCTACCCCAATTCTCTTCATAGCCTCTGGATCCATTCTAACTATCCCCTTATAAACATCCTTTTGATAGGCTTCACCTACTTTAAGCTTTATTTCTGGAATCTTCCCATTAGTAGAATTCTTACTCGGAATATCCATGCATAGATATTCTTAATGAAAATTTTATATTATTACACATCTTATAATATTCGTATGGCAGTTAACTTTAGGAAGGTTTCGAGCGTTTATCATTCAAAAGTCTATACGGAGGATGGATACTTCTTGGGTGAGGTAGAGGATGCGATTATTTCTGGAAATAAAGTGTATGGATGGAAGATAAAGATAGGAAGGAGCAACTTATTGAAAAGGAACATTAAAGGCCTTATAGTTCCGCACCAATTAGTTAAAGCTATGGGTGAAATATGGATAGTATCAAAAGCAGTTTCATCAACAACAGAATCTCAAGAAACTACAGAAGAAACTGAAAGTAAGGAAAATATAGAAAAAACTGAGTAGATACTACCTGTAAGAAGTCTGATAGTGCTTCCTTGCCTTTGATGTAGGAGACTTCCTCTGTTCCTTTTTTCTTATATCCGATTTCAATAACCAGGGATCATACGATATAAACAAGTTCTTCAACCTTTCATCGTTAAAGTATTCTACTAAAGCTTTTGCAATAGCAGTTCTAGCAGCATCAGCTTTCCCCATGAATCCTCCACCATTTACCCTAACCTTTATATCGACCTTTGAAACGTATTCCTCTCCAGCTAGTATTAAGGGTTCCATTATCCTAACCCTCGCTAACAATGGTTCATAGAATTCAATAGGAACGGAATTTATCTTCACTACTCCCTTTCCTTCCTTTATATATGCCCTAGCAATTGCAAACTTTCTCTTTGCAGAGACTATAATCATTATTTAATAATCGAGAGATACATTTAAAATTTTGCTCCCAATTGCTTTGAGATCTCTCCAAGCTCCGTATACCATATCTTCCTCCTGCTATACTTGACCCTCTCCGTAATTAGAGCTTTCTCAAATATCATAAAGCTCTTATTAGAGAGATCATCAGGAATCCCTATATAAACCTTTAAGTTCCTTAACGCTTCCCTACCTTTCTTGTTCTTAGGCAACATACCCCTAACAACCCTCCTGAATATTCTATCTGGTCTCTTTGGATAGAATGGCCCCTTATACCAATCTCCTCTCTCCAAGACCTTATGCCTCCACTCTTCCACCAAATTCTTCCATTTTCCGGTTATAACTATCTTTTCAGCATTAACAACGTATACTTTTCTACCACTCAAAAGTATCTTTGCAACATAAGAAGCTAATCTACCTAATACATGACCCTCTCCATTTACATATACTTCCTCTGGCAGATCCTTTACCTTCATATTATTATCTTAACGTTCGAACCCTTCGGGTTTCGCCTTAAAAGTTCCTCTATACTTATAGCCTCTGCACCTGCCTCTCTAATCTTTTCAACTGCATTCTCAGAGAACTTCCATGCTGCAATCACTATCTTCTTATTTATCTTTCCCCCTCCAAGAACTTTTCCGGGGACTAATACTATATCTCCATCCTTTGCTAGCCTATTTATCTTTCCAACATTTACCTCAACCCTCTCCCTTGTAGGTTTAGATAAGAGATCTGAAGTATATATCCAGATCCTTGCCCCACTTTCCTTACCACTCTTCTTTAAAATATGAGACAGTTTTCTCAGATAAACGTTAGTAGGACCCGTCCTCTTTACCATTTAACCTTTAACTTAGGGAAATATTTAAATTTTTATGAAGTGTAGTATGTGTGAAAGGAAAGCGATCTATTTCAATGGGAAGGCATACCTATGTAAGGAACATTTTATAGAATACTTTGAAAGTAAAGTACTTGATACAATAAAAAAATATGAACTAATCAAAGAAGGAGATAGAATAGGGGTAGGTGTATCTGGAGGAAAGGATTCCACTTCCCTATTATACTTTCTAAATAAATACAAGGATTATTTGGGAATAGAAGTTATAGGAATACATATTGATGAGGGAATAGAAGGATACAGAAACATACTTACAGAATTCTTGTTAGATTTAGCTAAAAAGTTCGATTGGAAAATAAAGATATATAGATTTAAGGATTATTTTGACTATAATTTAGATGATTATGTAAAAAGAATAAAGAAACTTAAACCTTGTACAATATGCGGAGTATTTAGGAGATGGCTGATGTGGAAGGCCTCTATGGATTTAGAATTAAATAAATTTGCGACTGCACATAACCTAAACGATGAAGTTCAAACCATACTCATGAACATGATCGAAAACAATAGAAAGGATTTTGCTAAGGAAGGACCAAAGGTTGGTATAATAGAAGAAGGTTTTATTACAAGGATAAAGCCCTTTTATTTTATTAAAGAAAAGGAAACATTAATTTATTCAATAATAAATGGTATAAACCCTCCCTGGGCTGAATGCAAGTATATATTCGGAGAAATAAGGGACGATTTAAGGAGATGGCTATATAAGATAGAGAGTGAATATCCAGGATTTCATGAGAACTTTATAAAGGAAAGCTTAGATATAGTGTTCAAAGCTAAGAAAGATTTTCCAAAAGTAAAAATAAATAAATGTAAATTATGTGGATATCCAACATCTAGAGAGATATGTAGAGCTTGTGAAATAAAAAATTATTTAAATTAATAACCCAAGTAGGAAGAATCTCTATCTTCTATTTCAATCCTTGATCTCCTTTTTAAATTTTTTAATATTTCTTGCGTTACATTCTTTAAAACTTCATCCAAGTTTTCTTGATTTCCAATCGCTCTATCTAATTGAACATAAACTCTTCTTGAATCCATATCACTTAAAGACATCTTCCCCATTGAAAAATATTCTTGGTCTCTTCTATTCTGAAAATCTATTCTAAACCTATCTATATATCCATATATCTTGCCCTCTTCTCTTTTGTTCAATATACTCATCCCAAGATCTAATGAAGAATATTCATTATTTAAATAATTTCTCCTACCAGACCGATATTCAACTTGTATTCTATCTTCACTCCTATCGCTTTCTCTCTCTATACTTACTATACTGCTATATTCCCTAATAGTTCTACCGTCTGCTACTGCTCGCATAGATTGCCTTTCCTTTATACTTTCTCTTATATGATATTTTTTCCACTGAGATGTCTCTTTGTCACTCATAAATAAGTAATCATAGATAAAACTTGTAAATTATTTTTTACCCTTTTCGTATCTAGCCGTATATAAATCTATTACCTGAGAAACGTAGGAAGGTACCTTATCCCTTACCATGTTGAGTAAAGAAACCACTATTCCTTCTAATCCCTCTTTACTTTCTTTCCTAATTATTTCATCCAAACTCCTATATATATTACCAAAATCCATACCTCTAGCTTCTATCTCTTCTTTTCCCCTTATCTCTGGCTTTAAAGATACTGAATATGAGGATACATCAAAATATACATAAATATCTGAAGGTTTGTAATTAAACTTCTCCTTTTTAATGTTAAAAGAAAACAATACACTTGTCTTTTTAGGTACCTTATAGTAGTCTAATCCTATATTTATC